>REDP01000288.1 GCA_007693455.1 Planctomycetota bacterium
GATTACCGGTGAGTGGAGCGCTGCGGTGATTGGTATGGCGGTGTATGGGGCGGTAATAGCGGTGCCGTTCTTTTTCCTCTCCCTGTCGCCACGACTGCTCAAAACCCTACCTGGGGCCGGTGCTTGGATGAATGAGTTTAAGGTAGTTGGCGGTTTGATAGAGATCGCCGCCGCGTTCAAATTTCTCTATATTACGGATCTTGCCTTATCGTGGGGTGTGTTCGATCGCACCGTGGTGCTGGCCATTTGGACGGTTATTTGCGGACTCATTGCCGTGTATGTGGCGGGAAAAATTCGTATGACTTCCGATGCCCCAGTAGAGCATGTCGGGCCATGGCGTTTGCTGCTGATAGTGGTCTTCGCCAGTCTCGGAATGTTTTTCTTAGCGGGGCTTACCGGCACCCATTTAGGGGCGGTTGAAGGATTGTTTCCATAGTGTTCCGTTTTGATAGGGCGACTAAGGAGGAGTGAGTATGCTTATTATTCATGTTTCAGGAATGCAATGCGATAGCTGTGTGGCATCATTACAGCGGGTTCTCCCGCCGTCTTTTGCTTCAGCCCAAATCGATCTTGGGTCAGGAATGGTTCGTGTGGCGGAGGCATCTGCCGAGGATGAAAGTGCTCTTTGCCAGGCTATTACTCAAGCTGGTTTTCGCGTAGAGCGCGTAGAGCACCAGGCCTAAGAGACAGAGCGACACAAGGCTCGCCATTGGCAAAGCATGCCCGCTGCGCAGGGTATGCTGTTTGCAGTACGATTAGGAATCGGCGGTCCCGGGGCCAAGCGTTGAGTCGTCTTGGCCTAAGTGGCAATAAGCATTGTGATACCTCGCCGCTGAATATTATAGTGTGCTGGTGTCTATGCGAATAAGAATGCAGATGTATGACTGAACTGGCGGCACTTGTATCGGGTGCTGTACTGTTGGGGCGGCGTGGATCGTACCGCACCGATGGCGAGTTACGGCGTGGTGGAATGGGTACGATTGTTTTGGCCTACTCCGTTCATGATGACGAACAGCGCCCATTAGTGGTCAAGGTAAGTCTTGGCGATGATGAACATGCGCGAGGACGTGTGCAGCAAGAAATTGCCGCTCTCGCGGCCCTTCATCATCCACGCATTGTTCGAGTTCTTGATGAGGGAAATATTGACGGGCATCTCTGGTATGCCATGGACTATGTGGGCCCATGTAATTTGGGTGACATTTTGCTGGTGCGTTCGAATCAGGCCCCAATTGATCTACCGAGTTTGATTATTGGTATTATTGAGGCGCAGTTGCCGGTGGTGGAGCGTCGTCAACGTGTGGGACTTCCTATTGCCACAGCAGTGTCGTTATTAATTGATGTCGCCAAGACGGTTGCTCATGCTCATGCCCAGGGTGTTATCCATCGTGACCTTAAACCTGCCAACATCTTACTGAGTGATAGTGGAGAACCTGTTTTATGTGATTTTGGGGTAGCTCGTGGTCAGGGTTTCAATCTTCATTTAACTGCCATGGATGAGGTGGTGGGCACCTTTGACTATCTCGCACCTGAATTACTGCAGGGCTATGATGCTGATGAGGCCAGTGATTGTTTTGCTATTGGAGCAATGCTTTACGAATGCATTAGTGGGCAGCTGCCGCCACGTCGGCAACGCTCATGGCAGCCCTTGCCGCATCTGCGCGGAGTGCCTAAGCCCTTGGCCGCAATTATCCGTCATGCCCTGCATCCGGACCCTCGTCAACGGCAGCGATCGGCCATGGCCTTGGCCCAGGACTTACGCCGTTTTCAGCGCGGTTTAGCGGTTCGCGCCCCCCAGCCATGGTGGTGGCAGCGCCTATTGGCCGCCATGTACCGTCGGCCCATGTTGAGCGGTTTTGTCTTATCCTTACTGCTGGTGGTTGTCAGTTCCACATGGCTTGTGCATCTGCATCGCGAGCATCAGCGCTTTGCCTGGCAGCAGCCCCTTGTCAATATGCAGCCGAGTACCATGGATGTAGGGCGCTTTGCCTCCCGTGATGATCAGTGGTCATACAGGAGTGATGGTGGTGGGGGTATCGTAGCTGGGTATGGAGCGGCGGGCAGCCATGGCACGCAACATGTCACCCTTGCTATGCCCGTGCCCGCCCGCATGGGGCACCGAGTTGCCGTTGAAGTGGATACGGGCAATGCCGACCAAGAAGTGTCGATATTTCTTTCATCCCAGGCCAATCCCATGCTGTCGGGTTATGTGGTGCAGCTTGGAGCGTACGATAATTCGGCGATGATTCTGCGCCGTGGATCGCAGCTGCTGTGGATGGGTGAATATCGCCTGCAGCCCGATCAGCGCATCCAGCTGGCCCTTGAGCGTCGGGGTGATGTGGTACGCGTCACCAAAAATGGTGCGCAAATCGTTCGTCTGCGCGATGTCTTGCCGCTGGCCGTATCGTATGCGGGAATCACGACCTATCTGTATGAGGATCGTGTGTATCAGAATCCTCCACAATACCGCAGTTTTTCCTTGGCAGCCATTGATGTACCCCCCCGAGTAGGCATTGATTGGTTGGTGACCAGTTATGCTATGGCGAGTGACGGCACGCTGCCCCAAGAGCGGGCGGCTATTGCCGAGCGTGGTATAGCCTTTGCTGAAGCCGTTGCCCAGGGGCTATCGGCTGATGACGATCGACAGGCGGTACTATCCCTGCGTCGAGAACGATTAATGGCCTTTGTTGAGGATCCTGTGTATCAGGATATTAGTCATCATGGCGAGCGTTTGTCAGCGCTTGCCGAGTACCACCTTCACCGTTTGCAGCAGCTTTCCTCGGGCCACCATACCCAGGCCCTTCATCTCATCCGGCAGGCACATCAAGCATTAGTCCCCGATGAGTTCGCCCGGCTCATGCTAGCCATAGAGCAGCGCATACCACAAGAAGACTTTCTCAGCATCTTTTCAGGGCTTACCTCGCTGATCGAACCTCAGCCGCTTCTGCACGACTTTTTATCCTATCGTGCCTTGGTACGATTATCGAGCACAGAGATGTATACTGATCGGTTTTGGAATAGTGTGCGTGCTTTGACGGCTCATAACCGAGATAATTTTTGGACCCGTCAAGCGGTAAGATTCCAGGCCCAATACGAACAGTGGCAGGCGTATCGTAAGCGGCCACTGCTTGAGGAAGGGCATCCCCTGGCAGGGGGGGCGTATATTATTGAGCAGTGGGAAACGCTCTTGGCTGGTGGTAATTGGCCTCAACCTGACGCAATGCGGCGACAGGGATCGGAGGAGTTTGTCACCTACACCAGTGCTACTGTCGACAGCATACGACAACTTCCCGTGCCAGAGGATTACCCGTTCCTGGTCGATGTGTATACTGATGCGGCGTGGAGCCACTCGCCTTGGCAGGTCATATTGCGCATGGGGCCCAGCATGGAACAACAGGTATACGAGCAGGCTCTCCGGCATCTGGCAGTCATGCTCTTAACCATGCCAGATCCCGAGCAGGTACTCAATCTCCTGCCTGGTTTTACCGGTCAGATTGCCAATGGAGGGGCCCTGGAATTGGCAATAGCGGCGATTATCCGCGGAGCCTGGGAGCCCCAGGTGGTATTTCCTGAAAGTGATCCCCCCGAGGGAAGTTATGCTGAGTTGATTGTGTGGCTGCGTCAGCCCCATGGTTCTCAGCCAGAGGTGACGGTAGAGATGGCCTCAAGCCTTGGGCCCATGTTATGGCTGGCGCTAGCGCGGCAGTTGTATCAAGCTGGTGATGACGAGGCTGCCACCCGTATCCTGCAGCAGTTAGCTGAGGAGGTGCCAGCATTGCCAGCTGGTCAGATGGCTCACGCTCTGCTTGAGTGGGGATGGCCATCGTGAATCCAGAGCAGCATCAGCAATCCCCTGCGCCTATTCCTGATGGGCAATGGCGTAGTGTCGGGCCCTATCGCCTGGAGGAGCGTATTGGCCGAGGCGGCGCAGCCGATGTGTATGCTGCCCAGGGGCCTGATGGTGCGGCTGCAGTAAAGATCTGTCATAGTCGGGATGCCCTGGTTCGCCTGCGCTTGAGTCGTGAAGTAGCGGCTTTGCGTCAACTTCGCCATCCAGGGCTGGTGCGTTTATATGCAGCTGACGATGAGGGAGATCCCGCTTGGTATGCCATGGAGTATCTGGGGCGCTTGCGTTTGCGCGATGTCATTCAGGCCAGTCAGCCATCGGCGCCCAATGATTTGCCTACCTTGCTGGCAGCCATCGCCGATCAATCCCTTCCCCAGGCCAACCAAGATCCCCAGGGCTTGCGCCCGGCGGTGGCCTTGGGGTTGATCAAGACCATTGCCAGCGCCATGGCTCATGCTCACTCTCGAGGGATTATTCATCGCGACCTCAAGCCAGAGAACATTATGGTCCGTGCCGATGGCACGCCGGTGGTGATTGATGTGGGATTGGCCGTTGATGTGGAAGATCAGCGTCTTACCGCTAGTGGCGTGGCTCTGGGTACCATGGCCTACATGGCGCCTGAGCAGCATCGCGGCACCGATATTATCCTCGATGAACGCTGTGATGTGTACGCCTTAGGGCAGATTGTGAGCGAAGTGCTGACGGGGATGACCGTGCGCATGCATGATGAGCAGTATCGACGGCGTTTACGTAGGCTCCCCAGGCCACTGCAGGCGGTCATTCGTCAAGCAACCGCACGTGACCGTCGTTGGCGGTATGCGTCGATGGAAGCGATGATAGAAGATTGTCAGCGAATCGAGCGCGGTGAACCCCTGCTCATAGAAAGTGCGCCGTGGTGGGCGCGGTTTGCACGCTTTGTCCGTTGGCACCCACAACCCAGCCTACTGATGTTGTTATGTGTCATGATCCTGAGCACAGCAGCATTTGGTTGGTGGTTGAGTCAGCGCGCAGGCGTGCAGTGGCAGCCCAGCCACAATCTCTTACTGCCAACCCTCTCGCAGCAGCCCCTCGAGCGTGAGGGCACATGGCGCCGCAGCGACCAAGGATGGCGAAGCATTGGTCCCGCTTCCATGCGCACCCAGCACATCTTTCCTGGTCAAATAGATCTCCAGGTGGCCTGGGAATGGCGTCCGCAAGAAAACGCTCAGAGTGGGCCAGCCATAGATATTGGGGTAGTGCAAGGACGCCCAGCAGGATGGCGTGTGGGGCTTTTGCGTCCAGATGTACTGGTGGTATGGCGGCATGGCCAGCCCTGGTGGACTACCCGCATTCCCCATCATCAGCAGGTGCAGCTGCGCGTGCAGCTCACCGATCAGGAGTGTCGACTGTGGATGGATGGCCGCAAACTTGCTGCGATCCCCTTGCCAGCACCGATTCCCGCAGGAGCACTTGAGCTGCACGCCCCCGATCAGGGGGTATTTGCACTACGAGATTGGCAGGCACGGTTCCCCAAGCTTCCTGGACGGGTAGCTGCCAAAAGCCTCTCTCACAATCTTCTGGGAGAGGCTATTGCGGCCGAAAATGCGGTATTCCATCGTTGGTATGCGGTCACCCAGGCTGCCTTTGAGGAGCTGGCCGATAGTCGTGCCCACCCTGGCCCCGTGCTCGACCAGTGGCAGGCTGTACTCCATGCGGAGGCACTGCGGCGAACCCATCTGGTTTCAGATCCCGGCCGTCTGCAATCGCTCATGCCGCAATTTCATCCTTTGCTATGGGAAAGTGATAGTTTGAATATCTGGCAGCAGCGTTCATTGGCCGTGGCCTTGGCAGATGAGGCGGCGCTCGCGCAGGTCAATCACGCTGCTGACACGGCCCCCGACGAGCATCTTGTAGACTGGGCCAGATGGCTCCTTCAACGTCGCTGTGAATATGAACGCAGCGCCACCGCCCCAGCGCGTGCGGCCATCGCTGCTCGCCTTACCAGCGATGATCCCCATGTCTTGCTTTGGGCTGACTGGTAGCACAGCGCGCGCATCTGTTTCCCTCCGTGTCGAAGGCTTCCGTTCTTTACTCTTGCGAGTGCTCGTTGTTAAGGGACGAAGGGTAGGCTTGCCTCGCCCAGGGATGACGCTACCGTCCGCGGCTATGTCACCACGACCGTGGAAGCTCTGCGCTGCCCTCTTGTACTTGGCTTTGGCTGCTGTCGGCCTCGCTCGCGCCAATGCCCCTGTAATGTTTGCACATCAGGGAGCAGGCGGCGGGAGTGCGCAAGTATGTCTTGATGGCATCGCTGCCCCCATGCATGCCTCGCTTGCCTTCTCTGCTTCCATGGCCAGCGAAGACATGGGAGAAGGCGCGGCGGATCCGTACGCTTCCCGCGCCCTCATTGCTGCTACACTCGTGTCAACCTGCGCCCTTGCGCAGGAGGCAGTATGGAGCAGTGCCACCAGTGTGTGGCGATACGGCAGTAGCGGCGGTCCTCGCGCCCCTTGAAATGCGACCCCCATCGTGGTGCTGCGGCGCTGCAAGGGACTGGTAAAGCACGGCCATGCTTTGCCAGCAAGTCTTGGTGCACTGAATTGGCCAATCCCATTACATTTCCATCGTACAGCTCAAGCGTGCTGCCTGGGCGTGTTTTCCACTGAAAGGAATCGTTATGTCGTTTTTCATTCGTCTTGCTGTTTTATGTGCTCTGGCCAGCGCCGCTTTTGCTGAAGGTGGTGGTCCTGGCGGTGGTCCCGGTGGCGGCCCTGGTGGCGCGCCGGGTAATGGAGAAGGTGCGCCTGCTGGTGGCGGCAGTGGCATGCTGCTGATTTGGCTGCTGCCATTGGGCCTGCTGATTATCCTCATGGTGTCGTCCTCGCGTGCACAAAAGCGCGAAGCCCGCCAGCGCCAGGAAATGATCGATGGTGCCCGAGTCGGGGACAAGGTGGTAACCATTGGCGGCATGCATGGCGAAGTCGTGCGCAAGGGTGAATCGGAAGTCGACATCAAGTTGGGTGACGGCCCAGTGGTCACCTTTAATAGTACTGCCATTGCGACGATTAAAGGCCGCGAAGACGTCGCCTAACCATCCCGCTGTTGTTTTCCTGCTGGCAGATCAGTTGATTTCTGGGCTTGAGTATCTGTAAGCGAACTGCCCGGCGCACCTTTTTTGTTCGAAGAAATGAGACTCGCATGATTAATCGTTTTATCATTATAGGCCTGGTTTTCCTTACCACCCTTGGGCTCATGGCAGTTAACAACAAACTGCTGGTGGGAGAACAAGAACTTCACCTGGAATTGCGGGTAGAAGAAGTGAACGGCCGAGTGCCAGCAGGCACCACCATTGAGGGGGTACTCAGTGACTTGGGTGGGCGAGAAATCAACGCCCAAGCCAGCGAACTCGAGGCGGTGCTCGAACGTTTGCGCAAGAGCGCAGTGGATCCTGATCTGCCAGAAATTGATGCAGATTTAGATAGTTTGGAAATCGATCCCGTTACTCGGCGTATCCTTTTTAGCCTCAACCAAGAATCGAGTCTGATCAACCTTCGTCGGGTCATTGCCAACGATTCCTATCGTCGACGTAACCCCCCACAGTCATTATTCTACGCCCCATTGGGCATTGATCTCCGTGGTGGTGTAGAGTTTCGCATAGCCCTCTACGATGATGATGGTCAACGAGTCTCCGCCGATGCCGATACCGTTGAGATCCTGCGCAATCGTTTGGATGCTCGCGGTCTTTCAGAACCGCAAGTGTCACGCCTGTCCAATGGCGATGTCCAGGTGGTGATTCCCGGTGGTACCCAGGCAGATGCGGCGCGTACGCGGCGTGTACTGCAAACCGCTGGCCGCCTGGAATTCCGTGAGGTACTAGCGGTATATGGCGGTCGTGAACAGCCCCGCGAGCCAGGCCACAAGGTTATTGAAGTAGAACCAGGAGTGTACGAACTTGATGCCAGTGAATACCTCGGCTTTAACGAAGTTCTCTACCCCCAACGCCCAGAGGTCCGTGGCGAGTCGCCGCGAATGTTCTATCGTCTTGGACGCGCCGTGCTTACTGGACAAGATGTGGCCGCAGCCTACCCCACGGTGCAGGAAGGCGGCATTGCCGTAGGCATGACCTTCACATCGCGTGGAGCAAGTCTCAACAATTCCTTTACCAGTAGCATTCATCGTCGTGGACCGCAGCACGGCGACGGCACAGGCACTGGACTCATGGCCATTAGCCTTGATGGCTTTGTCGAATCAGCACCAGTGATTCGCACCCCTTCTGGTCGCAGCTCGGTGATTACCGGTAACTTTAGCCAAGAAGAAGTAGATCAACTGGCCACCGTACTGAAAGCCGGCTCGTTGGCGGTCACCCCCCAAGTAATGGCCGAACGCGTGGTCGGCCCCAGTCTCGGCGCGGATACGGTGGCCAAGGCCATGTGGGCAATGATTGCCGCGCTAGGCCTGATTCTCGTGGTTATGGCGGTGTACTATCGCCGTATTGGTATTGTCGCAGTAACCAGTTTAGCCACTGCCGTAGCACTGGTACTGGGCGTATTGATTTTCTTTGGTGCCACCTTAACCCTCCCCGGTATCGCTGGCCTAGTGCTTACCGTGGGTATGGCGGTAGACGCCAATATTCTCATCTTTGAACGCATACGCGAGGAACTCGCCAACGATAGCGACCTTCCCAGCAGTATTGAAGCCGGTTATGGACGCGCTTTGAGTGCGATTATTGATGCCAATGTAACCACATTCTTGGTGGCCTTGATCTTATACATGATTGGCTCTGGTCCCATTCAGGGCTTTGGCTTGACCCTGATGATCGGTATTGCCACTTCAATGTTTGCTGCTGTATACGTGGGCCGTACGGTAACCAATCTTCTTTATGGAAAACGTCAAACGGCAGTGGTTCCAGACTATGTGGGCACGGTGCGCTTGCCATACGTCAAATGGCGTTTTGCCGCCTTCGGCATTTCGAGCCTCATGATTATTGCTGGTGTGTTGGAATTTTTCGTATTCACCAATCCCAACAACAACTTTGATATCGACTTTACTGGCGGTAATATGATCCAGGTGACCTTTACCGAGGAAGTCGATAAAGCCGAAATAGATGCAGGCTTGCGCCGTGCGGCGGAAGCTGGATTAACCCACTTGGGGCCAGGTGATGCCCAAGTGCAACCCTATTATCAAGGCTTTGCCGCCGCTGGCGCGGCCTCACAACAATGGATGTTCCGCGCCCGTGACGATGAAGCCGCGCAGTTGGAACGGGAATTGTCCGTAAAAGAAAATACGGTGGCCCGCCTCTTGCGCGATGCCAATGCCCTGCGCACCCGGGAAGACCCCCAGGAGCGCGAAGCGGCAGCCCTTGATCGTGAACGTGAAGCGCTCTTGCCAGAAGTGCGCGAACTTCAAGAACGCATTGGCCGACAAACCCAGGTCATGGCCGAGCAATTGCGCACCATTGCCTACCCAGGGCTTATCGCTGAGCCAGGATCGGAGGTTTTGCATGCTGGGGCAGAGGGGCGGACCATTGAATTAGGTCTCGGTCTTATTGATGAACTTGATGAGGCTGCAGCCAATCGTTTAAGTGAGATGATTGCACAGGCAGATGATATTACCACCGCGCAGGTGCGTTCGCAGAATGGCTCCGTATTTTTGCGCGTCGAGTTTACCGACCCTCCCCGCGCCAGAGACGAATTTGACCTTGATGAAGCGGCCGCCACGCGTATTCGCACCCTTATCGCAGAGGCTTGGGACGATGCCGATGAAGAGGCGGTTAATGGCGCGGCTGTTGCTGCCTTTCGTATGTATGCCCGCCTCGGCGAATCGTTGGCCCAGGAGCGCATTCGCACCACCCGCCCCTTTCCCAGCCAAGAGCATTTTTCAGGCCTAGTGGCAACCCAGATGAAGGTGAGTGCTGCCCTTGCCTTAGCGGTTGCGCTCATGGGTATTATGTTGTATGTGGCCGCTCGCTTTGAATTCCGTTATGGTGTTGGTGCCGTTGTGGCTCTGTTCCACGATGTACCGATTACTCTTGGTTTACTGGTGTTACTGGGGGCTCGCGTAGATCTTACGGTAGTCGCCGCCTTACTCACCATTATC
>REDP01000291.1 GCA_007693455.1 Planctomycetota bacterium
ACGACCAAACATCGTCCTCGCCGCCTTGCAGAAGGGGCACTCTGGCGCTTTGTTACCTACGACACTTTAAGACAGGTACAAGATAACCGTCTGCGGCGTTGGCGCGTCCTCATTTGGACAACCAAACATCGTCCTCGCCGCCTTGCAGAAGGAGGTGTTGGGAAGCAGGCCGACACCCCCATCGCCACCCTAAACCAGCGATGCGGGTGTTTAGGGTGTGCGCGTGGCCATACGCGAACGCTGTACTTCTGGGCGTTGCGCTTGGCGAATGAGGCGTTCCTCCATATCGGGAGGCAATAAGGGCAACACGCTTAGCTCTTCGTCACGGATGAGAGCATCCCAATGCTGCATATTGGCTTGATGTTCTTGTTGCCAACGGCGGCGATGCTCGGCTTCGGCCAGGGCGTGCTCATGCTCGGATTGTCGACGATGGTTATTTTCCGCTATAAATTCGCGCAAATAGCGCGCCTGGGGCATCCAAAAAGCCAGGATATCACGTTGCCGCTGCGGCACATCAACGCCCTCAGGGAGACTGCCATCGGCAGCTTCAGCAAGAGACACATGCACGGCCATATTGGCTATCTGATCATCACTGGTGGCCTCATTGATCTGTGCTGGCAAGGTGGGAAAGCCTGGTTTGCGAATGGGCGCAAAGCCAGTGCCATCACTGGCAGTGACATCAGCGCGCTCAAAGTGAAAGGTTAAACCTTCCTCCTCCTCGGCTTGGCGCACACAAGAAGAACTCATGACAGCCATAACAACCAATGTTACAGGCAAGAGAAAGGATGCTAGGTAACGCATGGCTTTATGATGGCCATCACTCTCTAAACTCAACGCACAGCAGCACGGTGCCACATAGGGGTGTGTGTCATGCCTGAGAAAGGCTCAACGCTACTCTTGTGGTGGTGGCGGGGGTTCGGCCAAGGGTTGGTCCAGGGCCTCGCGCAGGAGCAGATCCGTTTCGAGAGTTACCTCGCGCAGGACATCATCATTGCCCAAGACATCACGCACAGTGCGATCAGTCCCCACCATGGCTTCGCCGCCAAGCAGCGTTTCAATGATGCGACGACGATGCTCTGCACCCGGTACGCGTCGAGCATCGCTCAGGCGACGATGCAGGGCCCGACTCGCGTCACCACCATCACGGCGCCGCGCACTGCCATCATCATCGGCTGCACTGGCGGCAAACAGGGCCGTTGTTTGTGCATCCAAGGGTGAACCCGTGAAGGCCGCGACATCGCCCATGCCAGCCTCGGCATCAATGGTAATGCCCTGATTGGGGAGGATTTCCACCTGACTGGGCCGTTGCTGGGCACGATCAAGGGCGGCTATGGTATCCCGCACTTCAACACTGCCGCGCATCAGTGCCACATAATCGGCATCCCGCCGCAGGCGCTGCACCACAAACATGGTACCCGTCATTTCCGCTTCGGTAACTGGGGTACGCACGACAAGCTGACTAAATCCGCTTCCAGGCAAATCGTCCACGTCCACTTGAATGGTTCCAGTCAGTAGCACCAAACGCAGGGCGGAAACGGTACCATCGCTGAGCTCTTCACTGCGCAAACGACTGTGCGGAGCAAGGGTGATAAAGCCATGTTCACTGCCCACCAGATCAAGGCGGGCAGCAGCCTCGCCCACCACCTGGAGCGTCGCCCCTAAAGGGATAGAGGCACCAGAAGAATGCACTTCGCCAGCTATCTGCACCTGCCCATGGCCAAGTACATAGAGCGCTGGCGCCTCATTGGCGGTGAGATTCAGCGGCAACAAAGCAAGCATGCACAATAGCGATAGCAGCTTCCATCGCACAGAGCGAAAAGAGGCACGCCTATTCGTCATCTGCCATGGCGGGCGCCGGCCTTGGAAGGCGCCACGCATCATGGTTGTGTCGGTAATCTTTTGGGGTTGAAACTGCATTCTATGATCCTTTTTCAATCACCGTTTAAAAGGTTGCTATGAGCATGCCACCCACCTCAATGCGATCGTAGTCGTAGACCTCGACATCGCTCTCACTGATAAGACCGCGAGTATAGGTGCCCACTTTCAACAGGGGATGCACCCATATCCCGGCCTCCACCCCGGCATCAAGGAGAAGCTGCGCTTCACCGTCGATGGCAAGATCGTCAGAGTCGTAACGACGGGCCTCAAAGCCTGCCCCAAACTCAAGATCAAGGGTGCCAAGACGCGGCTCCGGGGTCGAGCGCCAGACAAAAGCAGCACTACCGGCAACACTCACATAGCTATGATCAGCCCACCAATTCCCCACCCGTCCACGAATCTCCAGACGCGGCAAGGGTTGATCATCGGCAAAGAGAAACCATCCGCGCCAGCCCAGCCATGCACCCGTGCCATCATCACCACGGTCTCCATCATAGCGCACATGCATAACCCGCGTAGAGAGGGTATGCACCTGCCGCGACTGGATCAGGGAAACTTCGCCGATGGCGGTATGCGACCACGCCACCAAGTCATCGCCCACCATCCAACGCCGAGAATCAACGATGCCGGTGAGGGTTCCCACTTGTTGCCCTACCTGCCAGAGATGGCGCATTGAGGCGGTTCCACCAAGGTTGGCGGTATGCGCGTCAGAATCGTCAATGACATGATCATGGCTTCCACTCATGGCGAGACTGAGGCGATTATGGGCACCATACCAAGATGCGCGGAGGAGCCCGTCAATCTTGGCCACTGGCTCGCCATCAGCCTCTGAATCAATAATCCGACCACGCCGTTGGGGATTGGAGTCATAGCCACCGCCCAAGGCAAGGCGACCATCAAAGCGCCAAGGGCCTTGATCCGATGCCACTACCACATCGTCCTCGCCACTGCGCTGGGCGCGGGCCTGGGCGCGGGCCGCGGCTAAGGATCCACGGCGCTGCTGCAGGGCACTGTCTTCAGGGGCCACCACATTGCGGCCCTGGGTATCGGGCAAATCTTCAGAATCCAAGCTTTCGTGATGAGAATCGGCGGCTTCGGGGTCCGTTTCATCCGCCCACATCAGCGGCATATGCACACACAGCAGAGGAATACATGCACAGGCTGCGCGTAAGGGAATACTGGGATAATATTTCACGGGATCTCCATTAAAAGTCGCATACCAATAACTGGGTTTACCACCCGCGCCTCCACGCGTTCGATGGAATCACTACGGAAAAGTTCGGGACGGCCCGATGTCCAACCGCCACCAACGATCATAGCGTTGAGTAAGCGTGCCGATGGGTCGTCATCGGCGGGCACATCTGCCACCCATTCGCGGACATTGCCTCCCATATGACGATGACCATAGGGGCCAATATCCACGGTGGAAGCAGACACCGCTTGCGGCTCCTCACGATGACCCGCCAACACCGAAACGGGAATGGTCACATCAAAGCCAGGGCCCCAGGGATAGAGACGCTCATCATCGCCTGCGGTTGCGGCATGGTGCCATTCGGCTTGGGTCGGAAGGCGAATAGGCACGCCTGCCTGCTGCGATAGCCACTGCGCATAGGCTTCAGCATCGTGGCGATTAATCCCCACCACAGGCTGCTGGGCAAGGTCGTCGGGAACCACAAAACCCTGTAATTGACCAGGATCATCTCGGCGGAAATCCATCTGCCAGATGGTGTCGCCAGCTGGGCCGGAGCGTGGCAAAAAACGTAAGGCTGCGGTGCCTGAATCATCAAACACAACCTCGCGCCAAGCTGCTTGAACCTGTGACCATATCTCTGGGTCACGGATAAAGGCAGCATAGGCGGCATGGGTTGTGGGATTGCCATCAAGAAAAAAACTCCCGCCCTCATCCGGCCCGCGATACACCAATTGAAAGCTATGATGGGGAACATCAGGAAGTGCCGCTGGCCAGGTAAACGTTTGGCTTTCGTCGGCCGACAGGTGCACGCTGATGCGCGTGCGTCCATCACTCAGCTGCCAGCGCCCAGCATCAACCGCTACCGCCTCTGCTATGGGCATTTCGCGCACCGGACCGTGGGTATGAAAACGGCCATCGCCGCCCACTGTCAGGGCCTGCAACTGCACCGAAGATTCGCCGCCACCATCAATACGTAACTGTGCTTGGCCGTCATCATCGGCGATGAGTGTCCCCGCCACATCGTAGCGGCGCACCAAATCACGAAATGCCGCGGCGGCGGAGTGATCACGGCGGGCACGAGACTCCTGCCAGGACTGGAAATAGACCTCAGCCAGAAGCGCGCGGGCGTGCTGTGCATGGACATGATTTGGCTCGTCCGAAAGCTGGGCCACGGCTGCCTGCAGGGCTGCCTCGGCCTGAGAGCGAAGATCGAGCATCTCACGCTGGTACTCACGCAAGGAATCACGCGCCTGCCAGAGGGGTTGGCGCTCTTCGCGGGGCTGATTGCGTAAACGCCGCTGCAAATCTGCGACGGTCGCTTCCTGAGAGGGGATCGTTTCCCTGCGCAAGGTCTGAGCCTGCTGCCATATTTCTTGTCCGCGCTGGAGAAATTCGCTGGCAGCCAAGCGTGCCGCCGCAGCCTGCGCAGCCTGTTGGCGCTGGCGCTCTTCCTCGCGCAAGCGATCACGCACGGCATCACGTAAGGCAATGCAACGCTCATCACCAGGCAAATGGCCCAAGGCTTGCGCCGCGAGGGCACTTGCGCGTTCCAAATCATCGGCTGCCAGGGCTTCTTGGGCGGCCATAAAGGCCGCTTCTCCAGCTTCCTCGGCAGCGCGCTGCTGCCGGGCTTCGGCAACCTGACGGCGTAATAATGCCGCAGTAGCCACCTGTTCGGCGGTACCCGATGGGGCCATATCGTTTTGCTCTGCCAGGGCATAATACTGCTCTGCCTGGCTTATGAGGGTATCCACCTGGTCATCCTCGGGGGGGAGATCTTGGGCCTGCGCCAATGCTGCATCGCCAGCGCGGCGCGCGGCCGCAGCTTCTCGCGCCATCTGCGCCAATGCTTCATCACGCAGGCCATCGCGCGCCCGGGCCAAAGTTGCCTCAATCTCTGGATGCTCGGGGTGCAGACGGAAGGCGGCGGTGAGTGTTTCTGCCGCCTCGCTGAAGTTTCCCTGCTGGAGAAGATCACGGCCATCGGCAAGCAAGCTCAGCGCTCGCTGCCGGCCCTGCTCTTCAGCGGCATGACGCTCTCCTTCGCTAATCGCCACCTGCACCCGCGGGGCGAGATCCGCGAGACGTGGGTCGGCTGGTAATAATGCTCGGGCTTGGGCCAGTTTCTCACTGGCACCGCGTAAGGCAGATAAACTCGGGGCACTCTCCAAGGTTTGGTCCACGGTTGTCAATAATCCATCGACCGTGCGCTGGGCTTGCTGCGACTGCCACTGCATCGTGGCAATCACTGCCGCAGCACTCAGCACCACCACCGTGGTTGCCGCCAACACCTTCCCCCGATGGCGCTGCACAAAGGCACCAAAGCGCTCAATACTATTGCGCCGCCGCGCCGCCACTGCCTGCCCAGCAAGAAAGCGGCGTAGATCATCGGCCATAGCCGCGCAACTGGGGTAGCGCTGATCCTGCTCCAAGGCCATACTTTTATGAACAATCGCCACTACATCAGCGGGCAGCTCGGGATCCACAGCATCCAGGCGCACAATATCGCCAATCATAACCTTGGTGAGCACTGCTTGCACATTGCCCGCGGTAACACTGCGCCGAAGACACAGCAGTTCATACAAGGTTGCCCCCAGGCTATAGATATCCGAGCGGGCATCGATGGCATCCACTTGCCCCGCAGCCTGTTCTGGGGGCATATATTGCACGGTACCCATGACCTGTCCCTGCAGGGTCATATCCATGCCATCACTATCGCGCAGGGATTCCACCTGGCGCACCAAAGGATCATCGCGGTCGGCCTGGTGGAGCACTTTGGCAATGCCCCAGTCCACTACCAGCACTTCGCCGTGGGCACCAATCATAATATTATCAGGCTTAATGTCACGGTGCACCACGCTGCGATCATGGGCAAAACCCACGCCATCCAGCACCTTTAAAAATGCCAACAGCTTATTCTCAAGGGTCCACTCTTGTTGGGCAGCCGCACGCTGACTGGCATCGTCGCTGCGCAGCTGCTTGATCACGGCCCCCAGGGACTGCCCTTCAATGAGTTTCATGGTAAAGTACAAGGTGCCATCGGCCATAACTCCCATATCGTGGATGGGCACGATATTGGGATGTTCCAACTGGGCGGTTACTTGCGCTTCGGCCAAAAAACGCTCCAGCGCGTCTTGGCGCTGGGCATGTTGGGAATGGATCACTTTCATCGCCGCGTGACGACGGAAATCGTGGTCATTGATCTCCAGCACCGCACCCATGCCACCTGCGGCCAAGGGCCGTTCGACGGCGTAGCGACCAATGGTTTCACCATCCCCCAAATCTGCTGCCTCCTGTGGCAGATAGCGACCACCCGAACCCAGGGTTACATCGGCCAGCACCGAGGTGCGCGAGGTTTGCAATTTAATATCCAAGGTTTTGGCGTCATCGGGTAGATCATCTTTGGAGCGGGCACGAATAGTACGCCCCGTTAGCGACATGCCGCTAACGGCAGCGCGTCCACCAGACCCCTCGCCAGGCTGGGTAACCGCTCTGGCCGTGGGCAGTACCGAATCCTTCGCCTGGGTGGCATGGGTTGGCGCGGCGCCGAGCGAGTCATCGCCATGGCTGTGAGCAAGTACCGTCTCAGCCAAGCCAGGATGCTGCCCCGCTGGCAGGGTCGCATCCTCTGCGCCTGGTCGAGGCGGTGGTTGGGTGGGCCGAGTCGGGGCATCTTCTTCATCGGCAGAAGGGTCGTGTGTAGGGTCAACCATCAACCATCCTCCGCCATCTGCTCTTGTAGCTCCTCAGCAGTGTTCAGCTGCGGGGGTGCTGTCTGGGTTCTTCCCGGCGGCGGTGGCGGCACCACATCATCAAGATCTGCATCCGCAGCAAAATTGAGATCTGGGTGATCAAAGTTGATATCGTCAAGCACCAGGATCATGAGGCGACGCATCAGCACTACATTATCTCCACTATTCAACACCCAGTAGCCACTGGTGGACTGGAGATCCTCACCCTGAGCCATCCGCACCGCCTGATAGATGTCCTCGCGGGGATCCCACAGCCAGGCCCGCGTCAGTCCACGCTCTTCAAGTTCAGCCTGGGTAAGAACTGTTTCATTTTCCATAAACTGCAACTGCTGCCAACTATGGCGCGTTTGGATCACGTCCCGGTCTTCTATTTCCAGCTCGAAACCTTCTTCCTCTTGTATTTCCACCGGCGGAAGGCCGATAAAATTCCAGCCAGGATAGAGACGCACCTCCACTACCTCAGTCGCTGGATAGCCGGAAAAATCAAGGGACTTGGCACGCCGCGTGGCCAAGAATACCGCCGCGGTAGTCTCAGGAGTCGCATTGAGATCTGCTAATTCGATATAGGATTGTTCTTGTGCATTCCACACAAAAGCACGGGCAACATGTGCTGGCTGATCAGCAAAGGCTTGGGTAAACATATCCCACGCCTCTGCGGTACCTGGGCTCAGCGCATTATAGATCGTGGTTATGCCACTACGTGCCATGGGTACTGCTGGCTGAGCAAAAAGGGTCGTGCCATCCACCACTGCCAGGTCTTCATTGGCATGCCCCTCCGTGCTTTCAGCGAGAATATAGACATCATAGGCGGTATAACTCTGCAAGCGGGTAATGGCGCCAGCCTGATTAAGCAGCAGGGTTGCCCGCGTGGCCACCTTTTCACCATCGGCATTGTGCCCTGCGCGCACTTGGTCCGCGGTTGGTGCAGTGCTTCCCGATGGAAGGGCCACGACAAAGGCACGGCCTTCCTTATCGGCTTCTAAGGCCAGGTGCAGGCGGTCATGGCCAGCGCGCGTAATCGCGGGCGAACCTTCTGCCCATTGGGGTGGGAGCGTGTCGTCTTCATCGCCGTTTCCGTCCTCATCACCATCGCCGTTGTCATCACCATCGCCGTCACCCTCAATGTCTTCCCAACGCGCAAAGAGCACATGGTCGCGATCAGTGGTAACAAGAGTGGTGTTTTCCACCAGGGTGCCGTCCAAGAGGCCTGTGTACCAGCCTTGGAAGGTGAAGCCTTCACGCTCTGGGGTTGGGAGATTGGTATAGGGTTGATCGAATACCACGATGATATCGTCCACCTCGTATCCTGCGAGATTATCAAAACTCACCTCATAGCTATTCGCAGTCCACTGCGCATACAGGGTGTGATCTTCGGCGGTGCTTACCAGCGTATCGGCTGTAATTTGGCTACCACCCTCTGCCGCATCAAACCAGCCCTGGAAGGTATAGCCCGTGCGCGTGGGGGTGGGTAGATCGCCGTAGGGCGCTTCCAGTGTTACCACCTGACTGAGCTCTGATGATCCGCCCTGACTGGCAAAGGACACCTCGATATCGTCAGCATCCCACAGGGCAAAAATACTGTGGTCATTGGGGATATTCATAACGCTTTCTGCAGTGATTTCATTCCCGTCTTGGGGGTCATCAAACCAACCGATAAAGGTGAACCCCGTCCGTTCAGGGGTAGGCAGGTCACCATACACCGCACCAAACGCCACCTCTCGGGTTTGCGGGGTCTCACCATTTTGCGGATCCAACTGCACCACCACTTCAATGGCGGTCCACTGCGCGGTGAGGGTATGTGCACCAACGATGGCCACCACCGTATCACCATCGACCATCTCACCATCTGGATCCAACCAGCCATCGAAGGTGTAACCCGTCCGAGTGAGGCTGGGTAATTCGCCATAGGTATCGCCAAAGACCACCTCTGTGGACTCGGGATTGGTCACTTCCTCTCCGGCATCAAATTGAACCTCGTAGGTATTGCCCGTCCACTGGGCTGTCAGAACGTGATCGCTGGCAATCTCCACTGGGCTATCCACCACAATCGTATTGCCATTGACATCATGCCAGCCATCAAAGGTATAGCCGTCTCGTTCGGGAAAGGGCAGCACGCCATATGATTGGCCAAAGGTGACGGTAATGGCATCATGATCAGAGCCGCCCGAAGTGTCAAAGGTCACCGTATAGGTGTTGGCGGTCCACTGCGCCGTCAGGGTGTGGTTGGCGGCGATGGACACCTGGGTATCCACAGCGATGGCATTGCCGTCACTATCGTTCCAGGCAGCCAGTTCATAGCCTTCTCGCTGGGGACTGGGTAAATCGCCGTAGGTCTCGCCGAAGGTAACGGTGATAGCCGCAGGGTTCTCCACATCATCGCCGGCATCAAAGGAAACGGTATAGGTGTTCGCTGTCCACTGGGCAGTCAGTGTATGGTCGGCAGCGATGCTTACGGTGGTGTCGCCTTGAATCACATTGCCGTCAGAATCATGCCAGGCAGTAAAGCCGTACCCAGTGCGAGTGGGAATGGGCAAAACCCCATAGTCGCTATTAAAGGTGACCGTCACATCATCATGACTCGACCCTCCGGAAGTGACGAACGAAACGGTATAGGTGTTGGCCTGCCATTGCGCGTATAGGATATGTTGCGTCTCGCCTACATCTAAGCTATCGTCTTCTACCAAACGAGTACCACTACCATCGGCGGCGCCATTCCAGGAGACAAAACTATAGCCCGTACGAGATAAATCACTGGGGCCAAGAATGGTGGCGGTGGTGTTATATTGATACAACTCGGTATCTTTTGGCGGCGTACCAGCATCATTTTCATTGCCAAGATAAGTGAGACTGATGCGATTACCGCGCGCCGTCACTACCGTCCGTTCTTCATTCATGCCGGATTGAGCTGACTGCATACGCAAATCGAAGGGCAGTCGCCAGCCTGTATTGGCATTGCCTTCAGTACCATCCACTTCCACGATGATAGGGATCTCCAGGGTGGCGCCAGGAGCCAACCCCGTGCTAATTTCCAGGGTGTTTAATGCCTGTTCCATTTCTGT
>REDP01000160.1 GCA_007693455.1 Planctomycetota bacterium
CAGAACTCAGCTTACGCATCGCCGCTTCTTGCATGCGCTGGAGGTAAGTCAAAAGCGTTGCTGGGTTTTGACAACAATTTTCGAGAACTTTTGCTTCTGCAATCACTTCCTCAGTAGTCGCAAGGTGCTTAATCCACGGGGTTCCAGGTAATGGCTGAGGTGGCAACGGTGGCAAATCGCTTATCCTGATATGTGGGGGGCGATAGCGCACGCGTCGACGAGCCGAGTTCGTTGGCTGACCAAAGCGCGTTAATAGTAATTTGGTTCCAGACTGCTCGCTGGCGGCGAGAAAAGTGGAAAGTGCAGTGATGCCATTCGGAAGTAGAGAGGGCGGCGCAACCATATAATCACGCTTGTCATCAAGCAGAATACGCAAGGAGGCATAATTAAAAAGGGCCCCTGCCGTTGAGTCGGCGTGAAACGCCTGC
The DNA here is from genome assembly GCA_007693455.1 of Planctomycetota bacterium. Taxonomy (GTDB): domain Bacteria; phylum Planctomycetota; class UBA11346; order UBA11346; family UBA11346; genus REDP01. Next base: position 429 of record REDP01000160.1, read on the forward strand.
CACACTACGGGCTCGGTAAACAAGCCGTTCTTATTCCAGGCCGTCATCAGTGGGAGTACCCACCCTTGATGGAGATCCCGTGCCGCATGGCGAATACGCTTCAGAACGCACAGGTCTGAAGCACTATTTTGCTGGGATAGCTCAAATAGTATACGCAGAAATTGAGTGGAACATGCGGGTGCCTGTAGACTGCTTAATAACTGAGTCATGCCAGGTCCAAAACCAAGCGCCTGAGAAACTATCTCGCGTCGTGGACGCCTGAGCCACCGCCGCACCCATTGCTGCATATTGCGATGGGGGCGGCCCACCACCCCCGGGCAGGCCAAGAGGAGGGCAATGGCCGGCGCATGCATTAACAACTCGAAAAAGGGTGCGCCCTGAATGGTCAGTGTGCGCAACAACCGACAATGCTGAGCCGGCATGGATGCCACCCTCTGCCGCCACGGATCGGGAATACGGCTAAGGAACTCCTCTGGAAGTTGCACCCAGTTATCCATTACTGGGCGCTCACTGCTGGTACGATCCTGCAACCACCTATGGGACTGCAGCACCCGGCATGGCTCTGATAAGGGACTGCGCTGACGCAAATGAAGCAAGCCGCGATCCAGCAGAAGCCAAGGCGTAACCGCACGTATCCCCTCTCCACTGATATCTAAAACGCGAAAAGGGTCTAGCTGCACATGATATCGCCGAGCGCGAGTGTGGATCAGCAGCGTTCCATCACCACGATGGGCGAGACCAGGATAAAAACGGTTGCGAGGTTTTTTATTCAATTCCTGTATCACCTATTTTAATCGCCGATGTGCATCTAGTCTTGGGGCAGTTCAGCGTGCTTTGCAAGAAGTGTATCGAAGGAACATGGAGCTACTGACTGCAGAGCGTCAACACCGCAATCAATCGTAGCTTGACCGTCATGGCCCGCCCATGTTTCCCGATGGCCGCTGCCGTGGCAGTGGCCATGCAGCACCCCTATGATATCGGGACTCAGGGCATTGACGGCGTGTGCCGGATCATGGACACACAGCCATGTACCTTGATCTGTGGTAATGGTGCCATAACGAGTTACCATATCAAAACCTGCCCTGCGCATGTAGGCCCCGCTGCGGTCATGATTTCCGCGAATAAGACAGATTCTCCCATGCAGTCGCTTGCGATAATCAGCTAGGGCTACAGATTTACTGAGGGAGACATCACCAAGGTGAAGAACCCAGTCATCTTGGGCAACAACTCTATTCCAGGCAGCTATAATGGTTTGATCGTGCGCGTCGATATCCTGCGCCCAGGTCTTTCGCCAAGGACAGTAGTCCAATATGTTGGCATGGCCAAAGTGAGTATCAGCTGTCACCCATGCGGGCCTGGGCAGTGGTACAATCTCGGGTGAGGTCATGAATGATCATCCTTGATGTGCATAAGTGATCAATATCACAATGGTTATCAACCATACTACCGGGGCTGTAAAGCATCTACATGGTTGAGATAAAACTTCAGCATGAAGATATCTGTTGTCTCCTACAGAGACTCATAGGTTTAACGATTGATCGACTGATTTTTTTGTGGTCTGTATAGTGTAAATCTTGCCCTTTTCAAAATTGATCAACTGCATCGTTATATTCTGGGGGATATTGGATTACCGTCTTTCTCATAACGCAAGGGGGCTGCCGCAATGAGCTGGCACAAACACCTATGTTAAACCAGATAGAGGCTCAGACGCGTATTGCCGTAGCGATGCACCAATTGGGCCTTCCCCATAATCTCCAGCGTCCCAATGGTCGTTGCGCGCCCCTCGATAACGGCTTTACATGGCTTGATGATGGCAGCGTAGCCTTCGATCCCGTTGTCTTCCACGATGGGCAAACCTTGCGGCTTGCCCTACATTATGCATTGGTGAGTCGAACATGGTATAACGCGGCACACCCTGTGCTAAAGGATGACTATAGGATTGCCTGGGGAGCATGCCTTGCAGCCGCGGCGCGGGCACTCTACCGCAACGATCCTCAGGGCATGGAACGCTTGAGCAAATGCCTAGCAAGCACACCTGCCTATGCGGGACTGTCTCTACTGCGGTTGTCCCTGGTCACCCAAGAACCAGGATGGGCAAACACCACGCCACCGCCGATTCACGACCTCTACTGCCGATTCTGGAACCTTACCGAACCCTTGGGGTTGTTGGAATTTTTTAACGAATTACAAGCCCTGGTCCCCGCCCACGGCATCACCCTACCTGCGGCGATACCCGATCATCGACCCCTGTTCTGGCAGGCCCTTGGCAATGCCGCAACCATGACACTGGGCTATGATTATAATGGCCGTTACACCGAGCCAACCCAAGAACAGGTAAATCACCCAAAACGGATTACCGTAGTTGACAACCCTCATCTAACACAAATTTTCAAAGACATCGAATGTTCCATACTGAGTAGCGGTGCCCTATCTGGCCATCATAGGGCCATGCCATTCTCCAAGCACGACATCGCTATTTACCTTGATGTCAGTGACTCTTTTTTGTGCGCCCTTCCATCCCTCCTCAAACCGCTGTCCTCCTGCTTCCCAGAGAGCATTATCTACACCTTTGACCATGCCGTGCGTGTGGCCACACGATTGAACCTGAGCATGGGAATCATCAATGGCGGTGGCCAAAAACGACTCATCCCGGCACTCAAACATTGGCTTGATAGCTCTTCTCCTTATGCAATTTTTATAAGCGATGATGAGGATCAGGATCCTGAATGTCTGTGCCTTCCTCCTGGTCGAGAACTCTCTGTACTACACGTTCAAGCGGGTGGGCGTAGCATCTTTCGTGGCCCTTTAAGCCGCATTCTTGGGGCTAGACACTGGATCATCGAAGTCTGCATTCTATGAATTTCTAAAGGTTGTCATGAATCCCAACACATACCAGATAGCTATTTCCTGGCTTGCTCCACAGCTACTAGCCATGGCTCAGATCCCGCGTTTGCTGCAATGTGCTGCACTGCAAACGCTTTATAGCCCCACGCGTGCATCGTGGTATTACCAAACTAGGATTTACTTCGGTGATATAGCGACCTCCCTCCTACAAGGATTCCCTCGTAATAAACCAGAGCAAACGGGCAGCGATACGCATCGCCTAGCCCTTGCAATGATGTCCGAATATCTTGTGGATGATCATCTCCGCCAATGGATTCATGAGCTCGCCTATGGCTGCGACGAGCCTACTGCGCGCCTGCTGGCACTCGCTTCGTGTAAGCAGGCCGAAACTTTTCGGCTGACAGCGCAGTCATTAATTATGGAAGCCCATGACCAACAGGAAGCACTCCAACGAATGTCCTTCGCACTTGCCGTTACCGGCATTTTCCCCTTAACAGGGGGGGAAATGAATCAATGGGTAGCACATCTCCTCAAGGATATTAGCCAATACAATGAGCGAATGCAGATACTCACTGAAAACGACGGTCCGTGGGTCATGGCTGTTCTCCAGCGTGTTATCGCTGCGGGTGCCGATCCAGGTCTAGCCACCCTTAACGGATTAAGCAAAGCCATTCAGGGCCAGTCGGTTGCGCTGGATGCATGCACACTGTTTCAACATCATGGGGCAAGCATTCACCACCAAGAAACGCCCTGGTTCCTCGCGGCCATTGCCCACCCACCTGACAGCCGTCAGGGCATTTCTGATGATACGGTGATAGGCGCCATATCTCTGCCGTGGATAGCACGGATCCGATGGGGGAAAGCCAGCCTTAAAGACGTCGACACATATCTGACTGCCCTGGATATGCTACCGACGCACCAGCTTGAACAACTAATCCTAGCCGCAGGGTTTTCCTGTGATCAACGGCCATTGTGGTGGTCAGAAATTACCGACTGCATGCGTCAACATCCCCCAGGGCTGTTTGAACTCCTTAATCTGGTTGAGTCCCTATGGGAGGGCGCCAATGAATCCACCGCCACCCTACTCATGCATCGCTTGATAAACGCCCAATGCGCAAGCCCTGTTCCACACAATGGTTCAACTTGGCGCGCTGATACCCTGTTTCTTGCGGGCATCCTTTGTGAGGCCAAGGGCCTGGCGGGGCCGGAACCCCTACGACTTCTTAGTATTCTGGGAGCCTTTCCTTGGCAGGGACCCAGCCTAAATCCGGCCGAGTGGAGCGACACCTTACAGCATCCAGTATGGCTGACGTGGTTTGCTCGACTGCTCAGGCAGGTTACCCTTGAATCGAGCAATATTGATCGTACTTCCCTAGGCTTCGCCGATCGCGCTGAGGCCATTTTGAAAACCCTCACCCTCATCGCTCTGCTACAGCCAGAATCCCAACTTGCCCGGGTACTGCAAGCAATCACAGATGAATGGGGTAATTTCGGCATTGATGGGACGCCTCTTCTTCCCCCACGCTCTGAAGCTCGGTCACTGCCAACAACCTCTCGCGTTGCATTTGCAATGCTGCGCGAAATTCGCAAGCGTCCCCAAGTCAAACAACTCCTGGGGAGCCTTATGGCATGTGACCCACAGGTCGCCAGCGATATGGCTGCCGCCCTGTTGACCCACCCCCATATACACCCCGTCTTATCGGATCCTGAGACCAACGACTTGGCCATCCTTCCACGATCTACGGGACGACGATGGCTGGATATCTTAAGTGGTCATCTAGCAGATGACGCAACTATCGACGATCTCCGGTTACTATGGGGCCTTGGCAACCATCACATACTCGTGCAGCAGCCCCCGCTATTAGAGCAATTGTACAGCCAAGACCCAGATATACTCATCCTAGATTTAGCCACAAATCTGGGACCGTCACTGTCAACAATTCAGCAAGCGATCTTTCCTGATTTTTCCGCCCACGTTTCATCGCTTATTTTGCGCCACGCAGCGAGGCAATTTCCTGGACTGGTCGAGGAAATGTTCGCCACGACTATGCGAAGCGCAGCTAGCCACGATTTGGATATGCTTGACCGCTTCGTCACCTCACTGTCCACTCGGCCAGCCTCTTGGCGATTAGCACAATGGAGTCTCTCAATAATGGAGTGGGCTGTCATTGAAGACCGTCGACTTGATGCGACGATTAATATGATAAGCACCTATTTGCAGGACCACGGATGGCTCTTCGTTGATCCCCAACGGCATAGTGAGTGTTCGCGTCCTCCCCAGCCATTCCGTCTCCAAAATCTCCCCATTCGGTTTGTCGCTCAAGCACTACAATCCTTTGATCCAACCATCGCGGCTAAATTGTCTGGGGCAGAAATTCTTGTTACCGTACGGCGCCTCCACGCAGAGGCATCATCATTCGCCAACTGTCGCCAACAATTGCACCACATCAGTCCTGAGACTTTACTAGCGATCTTAGCAGGGCTCACCATAGAGAAGGCCCAAACCGTCAACCAGCATTGTCTTGAGATCTCTGCTCGAGTTGGCACAACCGCCACCGGCTATGCCATACCAAGCCTACTCTTGGGCGAGGAATGCTCCGTGGCGATGAGCGCGACGATGAACACCCCTCCCTCAAACATGGGGGTCCCATCATCGTCGGCATATAGGCCCGATTAATACCTCTCTCCTGGCTGCGTAAAATCACTCCGGCTGTCGTTAGCTGAGTAAGGAGAAGGCATGCACAGTAAAGCCCTACCGGTCTCTTCTGTCCCGCAAAGAGTACGCCGAGAAATGCTTCGTCAGGCAATCACACTCAACGCTGGCTTACTTGTGACTCTCCGTGATTCTGATTCCGAAGACGGCCTTGGGTTAATCGTCGATGAGATTGTCGACGACCAACACACCTTTTCCGTTGCCGAGATCCCCTCCGAACTATTAACAGACTCGGCCACTCGCGAAGCCCTTCTCCATCTTGACCGTATTGTCGACATCACTCTCGACCATACAGAATCCACCAATGGCCTCCAATCTATCGACGCATCTTCTTTCTTCTGGGACACCACCCAGGCATAGATGCTGGCTAGCCCCCCCTGCCAAAGAAAATTCCTCACCGCTATCGTTACATATAAGAACCCCAACATAGGAGACATCCATGAACCTCTTCAACCTTCCCAATGCCTACCTCAATGCCGGCGGCGACTGCCGCGATCAGGCCTATCATGATCTGAGCCAAATCCCACTAACCCAACCGGGAATTGGTCTTCGCGGATTACCCGATGCTCGTGCCGGATTAGCCCAGCCTGCGCTGGATCGGATCAACCAGCATCGGCCTCTGGGTGCGCCCCTCATGAACAATCCCTTCGGCAATGGTCCTTTCCGGAGCCACTAATAAACAGGATGGCCACCAAGTGGTGCTGGGACCAAGGGCCCACCTGGTGGCCTGACTGTCGTTGTTCGCTAATGCCCATGGGTATCTGTGTTGCTGGTGCCCGTGGGCTCTTGATGAGATTGTCGACTCGCGCTGCGTGTCCTAAGCTTGAGCTACAGCATGATGCCTGCCTGATGATCCATGATTCCAGGATCATCAATCCCCTCTACTTTGACAGAATGGGAAATAAACCAAACCCTGGGTGCCGGTTGGTGAGAGCCCAGCTTTATAATCTGGTTACCAGTTCCGTGCGCTCAGCCATCGGCAAGAAGATCGACTGCATGGGGTATCCACAGCCTTGGTCCAGGTGCGGATATTGTTTTCGGTGATCACAAGGTTGATGCCGCCCGTGCGATATCTTTCTGGCGAGGGAACTCGGCATTTTACGCCTGAAAGCCGCGTCAATGCGCAGGCTGTTTGACTTCTTTGATGCGCTCAGGTGACATATCTCACAGCGCTCGCGCGCTTAAAAGGCATGTCTAGCTTCCTGGGCAACTTCAGCGGCGATTATCTCGACTATTCGAGGGATGATGATTCCCGTGCAAACCACTGTTCGCGCCACTGGGCGAAACCTTTTCCGGGGCTGATTTCGTAGCCGGAGAGGTCGTGGCGGTCTTTGGCAGCGACGCGCATGCGTAAACGCAAGGCCCCCTCTTCGCGGGCCTTTTGTAAGATGCGAAACAATTGCTGATATGAGCAATCCAAGCGGACCAACAGGCTGCCAATGGTGACGGTTTCACCACTGGCAAAGCGCTCCGCGAGAATCTCGGGCACACTTAAACAAGCACGCAGATGAGCCACCGCTTCACGAATGCCACGGGTGGTGCTACCAAACTGCTGCTGGAGCCACGCAATATCATGCTCTGGCAGGCGCACACTAATGCGTGGAAGCGATTCGTCGTTGGGCATGAACTTATTCTGTCAGACTTTGTCAGACAAACAAGGCCTGCGGCCCTCAGGTTATCAGCTATTACCTTCGTCATCCCACCACCCCATCGGCACGGTAACAGCGAATTGCTTGGTGGTAGTGGTGATAGCCATGGAAGAAGATGCCATCAGATACCCGGGCGAAGCCCATGGGAGTGATGGTGGGGCGACAGGATTGGCCGCGCTGATTGACATAGCGGAAGGTCCACGCGGCCCCGCTGCGCACGGCTGCTGGCAAAGCGCGCAGGGGAGATGGTAGGCGACGAGGGTGCTGCCAGGTGCTGCACAGAGGGGTGATGGTGGGCTGCATGAGACGGCGGGCATAGCAGAAATAATGATACACCGCCTCGGCATCATAGGCGGCACGGTGTGCTCTGCCCACTACGGGGAGTTCATGCCAGTCGATGAGGGTTTCTAGACGATTATTGGGTGTTGCGGCCAGGGTCTGCGCCATGGCGCGGGTATCGATCAGCCCGCAATCGGGCAGGGGGAGTTTGGCCTGCGAGCAGGCGAGACTGATAATATCTTGATCATAGCGGGCATTATGGGCAATTAGGGGCACCCCTTGCGGCAACCAATGGAAAAATTCAGCCATGGCATCGGCGACAGAGGGCGCATCGGCAACCATCGCATCGCTAATGCCATGGACTGCCTGGGCACCTGCTGGAATGGGCATGTCGGGATCCACCAGGGTACTAAAGCGCGAAGTGACTCGGCCGCGCTCGCTCAAGGCCACTCCTGCGATTTCGACGAGGCGCGAACCGGTGGCAATGCCGGTAGTTTCAGTATCAAAGGCCACATAGGCAGGACGGGCAGCAGGCATGGCAGGGCCTCCTCAAAAACCACATGAATAACGACGACGGCCTCTTAGTCCCTCACCATTACCGTTCATGGTGCAGATGGTAGAGGTCGTCAGGGAGGCATCGCTCCCTCGGCAAGGCTGGACACAGTGGTAGGCAAGGTCATGCACCATGGCGGTGGCCCTGATGCGCGGTTCCCTGAGCAGCCTGATCTCAGCGATGCGCTGTACAGATAAGGGATGCTAGGCATGTATCTGACAGACGGAGCGCTATGCTGTGCCGCAATGGTTCCTGCGAGGGCAGCGGCGATCCGCTCTCAACGCGGGGAACGCTTTATGCCGTCCCTTAGTGGAGCAGGGACCCCCTGACTCGGATTGTTGATCCCTATCGATGATGTGCCGCATGAGAGTTGCGGGGAGATCGCCCTCAGCCATCGAACCCGACAGCGAGATGCTAAACACCGAGAACGGAACGGATGGCTTGTTCTATCATGAACATCGTTTCATCGTTCAGCGTCCCAACATAGTTATCCATGCGTGTCTTGTCGATCGTTCTCAACTGCGTTGCGTTGGCCACGGAATCTTTGGGCAGTCCAGATTCTGATGCTGGTATGACAACGCATCCCGGCACCCCTGATAATCCCGTGTTCGAGGTCAGCGAGAGCACGATCGTGGTCGCCAGCCTACTCGCATTGTAGGGGTTTTCTTGGATGACTAAAACGGGTCGCCGGTAGCCAGGCTCAGAACCAAGCGGTTCCCCCAAGTCTACCCAATAAACGCTGCCACGATGAATGGGCACGGCCCTTACCACTCAATCTGGCGTAACTCACGCAGGCCACTATTCACGAATACTTCATCAATTGGCTGACCGTGGTCACGAATGTAGTCATTGATCTGATCCGTAATATGCTCTTGGTGATGTTCTTGGAGTAACTTCTGCAAGGCAATGACATAAAGCTTGCTACGCGAAATCTTCATGCGTGCAGCGAGCTGTTCGGCCTGCGCGAATATCGGATCCGGTATGGATATCGCGGTCTTCATACTGCTGATGGTAATACCCGGTTATACTTTTGTCAATCGAGGTTCCCACGCAAAAGCGCCGTCAGAGTGGGGTCAACCCGGCGCCGTAATGATCAGTTCGCTGGTTTATTTCACCCCTTAAGTGCTTTATCGCGAAACCGCGGCAGCGCCAAATGCCTTTGTCAGATTTGCGCTGGTGGGACCTTGATGGCTGTGGTACGATCGCTCCTATAAGGTTACCAACACACGGTGACAGCGTTAAAACCCTGAGGATTTCCCGCGATGACGATGACTCCGCCTAGCGCCAATGCCGCCGCCGATCCCGCCTCCTTTGACCCCTGTGCGCTGCCGGTGGTGCTGGCTGAAGGGACGGTTGAGGGTCTGGAACGATTAGCCGCTGCGGCGGGTCAGGTGCGCGATCCCTGGG
>REDP01000090.1 GCA_007693455.1 Planctomycetota bacterium
CAATAATTTGCCGAGTACATTTGCCAACAGCAGTGATGTAAGGCAGCTTGAAGGCTTATTCTACCCAGAGGGCGCCACTGCTCCACTGCCAACTGGAGTGCAAGTAGATAGTGACGGTAACTTTGAGGTCACGAACGTAGATATTTTTACTGTAGATGGCTTAGAGGCAACACTTGCCGCCTTGGGAATACTTGTACCACAATCAGCCAGTACCCTTCAGTTTCCTGGTAGTGGCACATTCAACTATATTGAGCAACAGCGTACTGATGGAGAAGAGGAGTGGGATGAGGAATACCTCACAGTCTCTTGGGAGCGCGGAGAAGTGCTTATTGGTAACACCCCCATTCCCGCACTGATTATGACTGTAACAGAAGGGGAATCGTTGTGGTTTGACGAAAAAGAGATGTTTACTATCGCCAATGGATGGATTTGGTGGATGTCGGAAGTACCATTTATGGGTGATGATGACGGCTTTGGTGATGACGATGACTGGGGGTTCATCCTCTCTGCAAATGGTTCAGGGGCTACATTGCCAGTAGTACAAGATATTGTCCCATTCCTGCCCCTCAATGTATCTGCAGGTGATGCATTCCACTACGATTTCTCCGCGGATCTAGGCCTTTTCTCCGTCACAGCGCGCGTGGCTTGGCAGGTGGCTTCTTTGAGTGCGACTACGCCAGATGGAGAGTTCTCGGAAACGCTCCAGATTAAAGGGCGTACTGGCGGGACCGTAAAAAGTATCTTTGGTAATGGCACCATGTCTTCGGAGTTTACCCACTACTATAAGAGTGGACATGGATTGGTGTACATGCACGAGATTGAAAAAGATAAATTCGATGGCGAGCCAGAAGAGATTACCGAACATATTATTAAGGTTGGAAGTAATCCAATGGCGGTAGATTTTTAGTGAGGCAGTAATAGATAAGGCCATCTCTCTGTAAGCCCTCTTGCTTCCTTGGGTGCAAGAGGGCTCTGCTATTGAGCATTCATTTCATAGGTTATAGGGTTAGCTGCGAGAGTTAATAAACCGCAATTGCCGATACAGGCAGTCAATGCGGGGCAAAATGGTGCCGCCGACCATGGCGCTGCGCAGGGGGTTGCCAAACATGTGTTCGATTTCCATGGCGCGGCCAGCGCGGCGGTCGAGGAGCATGCTGGGGAGGTAGGGCCCCATGGCATCGGTGTTGTGGACCATCTCCTGCACAAATTTAGCGGAAATAGTTTTGCCGCAGGCTGCTGCGCCTTGTACCACTTCCTGCATCAATTCATCCACCAGCATGCGGGTATCACTGTGGGTGGTTAAGACCTGAGTGTCGCAGTCGAGGACGGTACACAGGCCATTGTAGGGAATGTTCCACACTAATTTCTGCCAGCGAGCGGCAGTGAGGTCCTCAGTTAAACTCACCGCAATGCCACCATCCATAAAGGCTTGGCCGATACGCCGGAGAGGCTCGTCAATACCCATTGCCTGGCCGTTGATGCCGTGCCGACCTAGGGACACTTTGCCATAGGCGAGGTGCTCTACCTGGGCCGGCGCCACTTTATTCGCACACAAAAAGCAGAGGCCTCCATAGACCCGTTCGCCTCCAACAACTGCGGCCGCTTCCTCTTCGACACCCAGACCATTTTGTAAGACCAGTACCACACCTGTGTCGGCGAGGCATGCTGGCAACAGTTCTTTTAGGCGGTGATTATCGACTGTTTTCAGGCTGACAATGACCAGATCACAGGGAGGCAGATCGGCGCTATGGCTGTAGACGCGATCGCCAGGGATGGTGACATCGCCCAGGGGCGAACGACAGGCAAATCCTGCCATGTGACCAGCAGCGGCATCGGAACGGGCGAGAAGGTGTACGCGGTGGCCAGCGGCATGGAGGCGACTCCCGTAAAAACCGCCTAAAGCTCCAGCGCCAATGATAGCAATGTCCATGGTGACCTTCCTTATGATGGGGGTAACGCAAGGTGTTTGAGTATTTTCCCCAGGGCGGTGGGGGTTGGGTAATCGCGAAAGAGGCATACGCGATGCTGCAATTCTGGATCGTCCAGGGCAGCAGCGTGATCCTGTTTCCGAGCAAGGTGACGATCGACGGCAAGGAGTAGCCTGGGGGCGAGTCCCTGGCGGATGTGCTGCAGGCGCTGATCCAGGGCATGAGCATGCCAACGATGAAAGCATTCCAGGTACCAGCGCCCAGCGGTGGGGTGAGAGAGCACCAGATCAGGAATAATCAAGCTGCCGTTGGCCATGGGCAGGATTTCTCCGCTATCATCGCAGTGCCATTGGGGTAATTTTTCGGCGAGCACGCTGTGTAGGCGTTGTAGTTCTGGTGGCGTGTGGCCCAGAAAATGACTGTGTCCACGCAAGGGGCAGGTATTATCCAGGCGCAGCCAGGCCATGCTGTCACGTTCGCGTGGGATGCGGGTGAAGGCTTGGGCACGCCACTGTGGCAGGGTACACAGGTGGGGGAGAAAGCAGGCGAGTTGCAGTCCGTAGCGGGATTGCTGATCAAGCACGGCTCCTGGGCCGCTAATCTCAAGTTGAAGACATCCTTGGTCATCGTGGCTGAGGGCGACGAGGAGACGGTGCAGGCGCAGGGCTTTGACTACCCGCCGCTGCTGATCGACGGTGGCGGAGCCAATGTGTACCTGCAGGGACTGCGCGCCCATTAGCAGGCCCTGTGCCAGGGCCATATTATAGCGGTCAATAAGCCCTTCACTGGACCACTCTGGCGCTGTCTCTAGGCGGGCATGCTGCGGTAAATCGCCGTACAAACTGCCAGGGTCCTCCGCCAGTGACGGCAGCGTGCCACTGGGTAAGGCTGCGGCAACGCTCTGGCGATGGGCTTCGGCGCTTTGCGCAGGTTGTTCGTGGAGGGCCTGGGCCGAAGCAGTGAGGGCCGCACTGCGCAGAGCGCGGAGATCTGTAGCATCGCTAAAGGTGGCGGCATCACTAATGATTTTGTTAAGGCCGCGGGCGACCACCTGCGAGCGCGAACGATGAATAATGGGGGGGAGTTGTTCCTCGACCTCGGCGCGGGTCGCCCCCAAACAGGAGCGCCAAAGATGCAGGAGCGCATCGCAGAGTTCGCGCAGGGAGGGGCTGGCGGTCAGCCAGAGGGCTTGAAGCCCGTCGCCGCTGCGACGGGCGCGCAGGAGATCACGGCTGAGCATCGGAATCCTCGTGCCAATCCATGGTTTCGCTCTCCCCGTCAAAGGCTTGATGCTCGCGCCGCCGCGCCGAAGTGGCGGCCTCAGCGGTACCAGCACTAATCAGCTCATACAGCTGGGCAACTTTATCAGGCCCTGGGCGCAGAATGCGGCCCAGGCGTTGCACGTGTTCGCGCACGCTGCCAGTACCGGAGACGACAATACCCACTGTAGCTTCCGGAACATCTACCCCTTCGTTCAACACGCGACTGGTCACCAACACTGGCCAGCGCCCATCGCGAAAGCGCCCCAGCATTTCCTTGCGCTCCGAGGCTTTGGTGTGATGGGTGAGGACCGGCAGCACCATTTGGGCGCCAATGGCGTAGGCGGTGGCGTTGTCATCGGTAAAGAGGATGACCCGTTCACGATGATGATCGCGCAGTAACTCCCACACCACCCGCAGTTTCGCGCGACTGGCGCGGGCCAGACGGCGCTGCTCCCGCCATGCTCGCATAACCGAGCGACCCTCTGGATGTCGTGCTGCCTCGGCTAAAAACCGTTGCCAGCCATCAGCCGCGTCAAAGCGAATATTGAGGGCGCGAACAAAATCGAGGTACTGCCCACGGAAGTGATGGTAATCCACCGCCTCATCGGGATCCATGGGAACCTCAAGCACTTCCACTTGATAATTGGCCAGGTAGCGCCCTTCTAGTTCGGTAATGGATGAACGGTGGATAATAGGGCCCAAAAGCTGATCCAGGCGTTCGTGTCCACCATCGCTACGCTCTGGTGTTGCGGTCAGGCCCAAGCGAAAAGGGGCAATATTCCCCTCGGCACAGAAGGCGGTCGCCCCAGCTGGCAAGTGATGGCATTCATCGCAGACAAGCAGCCCAAAGCGATTGCCATAATGGGGCGTAATTAAAATACCTGAATCATAAGTGGCCACGGTGATCGCCTGCAAATCCCGATCACCCCCCCCATAGCGCCCAATGGGACAGCCCAAGCGCTGTTCGAGATCCTGTGCCCATTGCTGCACCAGGTCGATGGTGGGAGCCAAGACCAGGGTGGAGCGTTGGCAGGCAAGAATGGCCTTTACCGCCACATAGGTTTTTCCCGCCCCAGTGGGCAAAACCACCACCCCACGCCGCCGTGCCGCAAACCAGGCTTCGAGGGCCTGCCGCTGATAGGGGCGCAGGGCCTGCGGTTGCCGCTCCACGAGATCCAATTGACTGTAGGCGCGCGCCTGATCTTGGTAGGGAATGCGTGTATGTATCTGTCGCAGAATCTCGGCATAATGGTGGGCGCTGGCCCGCCAGGCTTGAATGCGGTCATCGCTATGGATCCAATCCGCCAAGAGGGTTGTTCCCTGGCTATCCAAGTCGGAGAGCACAACGGTGCCGTGATCAAAGCGCAGGTGCATGCTTGGACTGTATTTATCGCGCTATGGAGACAAGCGCTCCGGCATGCTGCTACGATCGCACCAGGATGGAGCTCTCTGGTAGCAATGTGGCGCAGTGGTGCAGCATGCTTGCCCAGCGTAGCGGTTGCAGTTGTGTGCAGCAAACATGCTCCCAGTGGGACGGTCCGTTTCCCCCAAGGCTTGGCGCGACGGTGCTGGTTGGTGCACTCGGATGCTTTGCGGAGCGGATTAGGTTGCATCAGCAAGGGCTGCATTAGCATAGTTTGTGAAAGTCCGCGCAGGGCGGTCGTGGACGCCGTAGTTTCCGCAGGTTTCGCCGCCAAGGAGTAGGTATCATTATGGCTCAAGCTAATTGGTATATTTTTGCTGGAAACCGTGAGCAAGGCCCCTTTACCGCAGAGCAGATCAAGGGTTTTGCACAAAGTGGCAAACTCAAGCCCACTATGGAAATCCGCAAGGACGGCATGGAGGACTTTGTCCCCGCTGGCCAGGTAAAGGGCTTGTTTGCTGATGCCCCGCCACCTCCGCCTCCCGAGCCTGAATTTGAGGAAGAGGCTGCAGAAGACTACGCTGAAGAAGAGCCGGCGGCCGATTATCCAGATGATGGCGAACCCATGGAGGAATACGAAGCCGAGCCCGAGCCCGAGCCCGAGCCTCGCCCCAGTCGTCGCGGTCGTAGCCGTGGTGCTACTGCGGCAAGTGGTGGTCGGCGCTCGCGTCGTGGCGCTGCAGCAGCCGATGATGATGATGAAGAAGAAGAAGGCGCTGGCGGCGGTCGTCCTTCGCGTCGTGGTACACGTGGTAAAACGCGTGCCGCAGGCGGTGGACGGCGTTCGCGTCGCGGCGGTCGTGCAGGAGACGGCGATGATTCGGGCGGCGGTGGTGGTAAGAAAAAGCTGCTTCTGGTGGTCATCATTCTGGTGGTACTGGCTGGTGCGGGTGCTGCCGTGTGGTTCTTGGTGCTTGCTGATGAAGATCCCGCAATCGCACCTCAGCCCGCTCCTACTAGCGAAGAAGCCGTTGAGCCCAGTGCCGACGCTCCCACTCCTCCTGGTGCGGCTGATGCGTCCAGTCCAGATCCAGCGCCGAGTGCCCCTCCAGCTCCCAGTGCTCCGCCACCGGCACCCGAGCCGCAAACCGATCCCGAGAGCTTTGGCGACGACGACCTGCCGCCCCTGGACTAGTGTTTTGGGCACCCTTTGCCTGAGGCAAAGGGTTGGCAAATAATGGAATATATAATGTTTTCCTAAATCTCGCAGTAACAGCGGCGTACGCCACTCTTGCTGCGAGATTTAGGTTTACCGAGGGAGAAAGGTGCTCACAGTGCAGCGCTTCCTGCCGCGTTCCCTTTTTTATCGGTGATGATGGTCGTATGAGTCAGCCAAGTCCGCATCTTTCTTCGCAGCGTCTGGCGAACCTTGCCGCCGCATTCGGTACGCCCACCTATGTGTATGATCTGGATATGGTGCGGCAGCGGGCTAGCCAGTTACGTGCAGCAATTGCACATGCTCCCTGCCAGCTGCTTTACGCGATCAAGGCCAACCCCTGTCCAGCTTTGGTTACGTGTCTTCTCGATGAGGGTTTTGGTATTGATGCGGTATCCCCCGGGGAGATGCATCTTGCCCTGCGCCTGGGCTGCCCACCAGAGCGCCTGTGCTATACCGAAAACAATATGACCGATGATGAACAGCGTGATGCATTGGCCCAAGGGGTGATGATTAACTGCGGCAGCCTGCAGCGCCTGCAGGCCCTTGCTGCAGTGGGCGCAGGTGAAGTGGCAGTGCGCTTTAACCCCGATGTCGGCGCCAGCGAACATGCCCATACCCTTACCGCAGGTCCATTGACCAAATTTGGGGTGCACCATTCACAAATCGATCAGGTATTGGCGATAGAAGCGCAGTACGATATCCAGGTGGTGGGATGTCACATGCATATCGGATCGAATGTACTGGATGCCCAGCACTTTGCCCAGGCCATGCGGGTGATTCTCTCCGTTGCCAAGGCCTTACCCAACCTTCGCTGGCTGGATGTGGGTGGAGGCTTAGGGGTTCCCTATCATGGCGATCAGCAGCCCATTGATCTCTCAGCCGTAGGTGCTGCAGCCACGGCGATGATGCAGGAGCTTGAGGCGCATCACGGACGATCTATACAACTACGCTTAGAGCCAGGCCGCTTTTTAGTTGCGGAGGCAGGTACTTTACTCACCACCGTGACCACCATTAAGACCAACCCCGATGGTCGCTGTTTTGTGGGATGCGATTCAGGATTTAATCATCTCTTGCGTCCAACCATGTATGGAAGCTATCATCCCATCAGCAATATTTCTGCCCCCGACGCGCCCGAGCAAACGGTGGATGTGGTGGGCAATATTTGCGAATCCGGAGATATTTTTGCCCGGGATCGAGTGTTGCCGCGTCCGCAGATCAACCATGTCTTGGCCATCGGTTGCGCTGGCGCCTATGGCATGAGCATGGCCAGCGTCTATAATCTGCGGCCTTTGCCAGCAGAAGTAGTGCTCGATGGGAGTGCAACGGCAGTGGTCCGCCAGCGACTCAGTGTTGATGATCTTCTTGCACACTCCTTTCCTTCCCTAACCGAGTAAGCAGTCCTTATGAGTGAACCAGCAGCCGCAAGTCATGGCAATCAGACGGTACTCGTGCCTGATGTTTCGGCCTCATCATCAACAACGCCAGATCCTGCCGCCTCCATTACCTTGTGGCCTGAATATCTTGTCTCAGGGTCTCCCGCATTGGCTGGGTTATTTGATGTCGCTCTTTTGATAGTGATTGCCTTGGTCGTATTGGCTATCACCCGAGGTCTCTTACGGCCATTGCTACTGTGGTATGTCAACCGCACCCCTGGCAAATGGAATGATATCCTTTTAACCCCATCATTTATCAATTGGATGTCATGGATTCCGGTTACTGCGGTGGGGAATTACGGGCCACTATTTCTCGGCAATGTGGATGAGTGGATAGTAGATGTTATTCGCAATGTATCGCGCTCGCTCACCTTGATTATGGTATTGCTGGCCATTGGCGCGCTAATGAGCGGATTTAACGCCCTCTACACCCGTCTCCCCATTGCCAAATCACGGCCGATTAAGGGCTATATTCAGATTGCCAAAATTCTCCTCTATGGCATGGGCGGACTGGTTGCTTTCTCGCTGTTGATAGACGAGTCGCCATGGAAATTTATGGCTGGATTAGGTGCTATGACGGCGGTGCTTTTGCTGATCTTCCGCGACACAATTCTCTCTTTGGTGGCATCAATAACCTTAAGTACCAACGACATGGTACGGGTGGGCGATTGGATTGAAATGCCGCAAGCGGGGGCAGACGGTGATGTGATCGATATCAGCCTGCATACCATCAAGGTGCAAAACTGGGATCGCACCATTTCTACCATCCCCACCTATCGCTTGATGAGCGACAGTTACAAAAATTGGCGCGGGATGCAGGAGTCTGGCGGCCGACGGATTATGCGCAATCTGCGAATCGATACCAGTACCGTGCGTTTTCTTGAAGACGATGAAATCGAGCAGTTTGCCAAGCTCCGGCTTTTACGAGACTATATTGCAGAGAAAAAGAAAGATCTTGCGGCCTGGAATGAAACCTATTGTAAGGGTGAAGATCCTGCCACTAATTCACGTCGCCTTACCAACTTGGGAACCCTGCGCGCCTACATTATCAATTACCTCAAAAGTCGCGATGACATTCACTTACCAGGTAGTGGTTTGATGTTTTTAGTGCGGCAGATGGAAGCAGACGAACACGGCGCACCAATTCAAATCTATATCTTCACCAAAACTACGGTGTGGGTGGAATACGAAGGCATTCAAGGCGATATATTTGACCATATCTTTGCCATGTTGCCGGTCTTTGGCTTGCGCCTTTTCCAGGATCCCAGCGGCCATGATGTGCGCTCGCTCCTGCGTGCCCAGTCCACGGATGCTCCGCCAACGGCTGAATCTTAGGGCGAGGCAGGGGCCTTCTTGCTTACGGCTTCTAAGCGTTCGCGGTAGAGCGCACGCGGCTGCCGATTCCAGGCCCGAGCATACCAACTGCGCGCCTCATCGTGCTGGCCTTGGGCTTCAAACAGAGCACCGATATTGTAGAGTAGACTGGCCTCCTGGTCGCCTTCCTGATGGCGTTTCTTGAGACTTCTCAGCGCATATTGATGATGGCCTGTATCGGCCAATTGCAGAATCGAGCGGAGCTCGCGACGACGCCCATCCAAGGGGATGGTGGGACTGTGCCGGAACACCATGGAGTGCAAACGAGACAGGAGTCCCTCAAAGGCAGCTCGTTCGACCGTATCCTGATCCCCCTCAGTAACGATGCGGCGTTCGCGACCCTGGTGCCACACCACCATATCGCGGTGGCGGGCATCGCTTAAGGGGTTGCGATAGGCCCAGAGTCGCAGATCCTCGTGATCCGTGTCGCGGACCAGGGTGGCGGTGAGTTTTAGAGTGTCCACCAAGTGGATTTCCCGCTCCACAGTGCCAGAAGGCCCTGGTCGTCCAGATGAGGCCATGAGTCGCGTTGGTTCTGGCAGCCATTGCAGGCTTACATCCTGTAGCCGCCATACACTGGTGGTGTTTTCCGCGCTCTCGTCATGCTCGCCGAGCCAGCCGCCAATGGCATGGGTTTCTGCCACGGCCTGCAGGCGAGTTGTTACACTATCACTGCCGATGATTGAGAGACGCGGCACATCGGGTTCGCCCTGTTGGATGGCAATGCTGTAGCTGCGTGCCGAGCAGCCGCTAGCGACGACGGCTAAAAACATACAGAGGCCAAGTGTTTTCACTGCCCACCTTGCATATTTTGCCACATGCGCCAGGCCTGCTCGGGATTTTGTTCTACCATACGGCGGATATTGGGCGGCAGGCCTTGCAGAGCCTCTTGTACTTGTGGGTCATTGATATCAAAACCGTCAGGCAAACCCCGTTGTCCACCTTGGCGATCTTGCGGTCGTTGTGGCGTGCTGGGAGGAGAACGGCGCTGGGTGCCGTCAGTGTTCGGTATATTTTGACCAGTCGCTGTTGCCCCCGCGGCGCTATCGGCCAGCCGGTCCAAAATCATTCCAGTTTCACTGCGAATGGGAAATCGCTGCACGTGCTGGCTATGTGTGTGCAGCATCCACGCCTCATTGGCGTTGATGCGCTGGAGTCGCCATGGGCCTACTTCTTCATCCAAGGAAAGAATGTGAAAGGCGTCATCATAGGCTACGAGGGCACTGGCGCGGTGGCGATGAAGCAGTGCGCCGACTACCATAGGGCGCTGCTCGGCTTCCATGTCTTGGGCTGGAATGGTGGGTTTGCTTGGTGGAGTAATGGTGACGGGTGGCGAAGGAGCATCAAGCCATTCTGGCTGTTCGGGAGTTTGCCCGCGCTGGGCCAGTGCCTGGCGTTCGGATTCGCGATTGTCGGGGGGAATAAAGGGGTTGAACCATGCCCAGCTATCTTCTTCACCACCGTAATAATGGTCCATGGGTTGGATGGGAGCCAGGCGCACACGCACCTGGGTGGCAGCGCCATCATCCTGGGTTCCCGGTTCGGCAAGGGGACGAGGGGTGCGTTCGTGCAGGCTTGCCTGTCCGACTGCGGCGCCCAGTCCAACCACGCAGACCAGAAACAGCATTGCTGAAAGATGCATAACAATCCTCCTGGGAGTGCTTCTGGTTAGGGACGGGCGCGATGCGTCCATGAGCGCTGGTCAGCACTGCCGCGAGGGGTGCTGGGCCGGGCTTGCTGCCGTTGCTCACCACGTTCCTCATCGGAGAGGAAATGCATGCCAGCAAGATCGAAGGTGACGGTCAAGCGGCTGATGGGGTGGTCCTCAAGACGTGATCCAATGATATTAAAGCCGCGTACAATTAAAGGGCCGATAGAGCTGCGTTCCTCGGGTTCGTTGACTGGGTATCCCGCTTCTCGTACACCACGACGGATATGTACGAGCCAGTCACGCAAGTCGCCATCTTTATTGCCCTGGGTGCGCTCGTCAGAGCTCAGCTGCACCAAGAGCCAGCTAATGCTTTCCAAGGTCCCCGTGACCTCCAGGGTAAAGGGGTATTCATGGAGGAGGGCTGGGCGGCCTGCTGGCCCGGTGGCGATGGGCGTGGTGGTAAGGGAGACAATGCGTGCTTCGTCAATATGCCCTGGTGCCTCACTGCAGAGATACAATGCCTTGGTGACCATCTGCAGCATGTTTAACCAGCCATCGGCTTCGTGATCTGGAGGGGGACGGGTTCCCAAAAGGTTAAAGCCAAGGCGCTCATCAATGGTAAACGTTTGCGCCCGCAGTTGCAGCTCCTGGCGGAGATAGCGAATAAGAAAGGCAATATAGCCGCCACTATCGCGCCGTGGTTTGACAAAGGGGGCGATGCGCGAGACCCCTGTTTGCGCCTTGAGCTCATCGATTTGTTCTTGGGTATCAGCGATGGCTTGGCTCTGTTGAGCAACTTGCTGGGCCAGGGGGCGCGGCCCAATGCGATTTTCATAGGCACTTGCGGCACGCGTATGGGCGGCAGTGGTGGCGCCGCCATCGGAGGCAATCCACCATGCCACCAGTGCCACCACCAGCGTCACGCCAGCGGTGATCCAGGCCTTGCGTTCGCTTGTGCGCATATCTGGTTTCATGGATTGCCCTCGCTGCCATGGCGGGTGAGGGCAGTGGGTTGGAACTGGAAACGCACTTCGTATTCATGGCGATCAGGGAGATTGGGAACCTCCACGAGATCACGGTCTGAAAAAAGTGGCTCGCCATCGGGGCGACGCCAGGCCATGACTTCGTCAAGCCAATCACGAAAGGTGCGTTCATACCACTGGGCTTCGCGTCCTGCTTCCCGGCGAATCACCACGCGTACAAATAAGCGGCCACGATCGATGCTGGTGTCCACATGGTCGCTGGCGTTATTGCGGGGGGACGGCGCTGTGGCGCCGCCGCGCCCGCCGCGCCCACCGCGCCCCGTGTGCACATCCTGGTTGGCGCGGGCGGGGGTGCCGCTGACCCCTTCGGTGCGAAATTCGGCAACCCACAAGTCCTGATGGTGTTCGGCGGCCTCTTTGAGGCTGCGGATGACGTATAAGAGATCACGACCGGCAAAGATGCGGCTGGCAATGCCGCGAACGTCTTGCTGTAATGCCTGACGGCGGTTGCTGAGGCTGCGCAGATCATCTTCGTATTGCTGAAATTGCCGCTGATGATCGGTATAGCGCTGCATCTCACTATCCAGATGGGCACGCTGCAGAAGCATATGGGTAATAAACACCACCGCCAGGATGATCATAGCAGCGCTCGTAGCATACCACCAGACAATGCGCTCCTGAAAAATCGCGGAACGTTGTTCGGATTCAGGCCGCAGATCCAGGCTTATGGCTCCGCGGCGTGCGCTTAAGGCCATGCCTAAAGCAGCAGTATAGCAGGAGGGGTGCTGCCCCAGGGCCGCGACAGCATCTTCGGCAAGAGGATGGTAGCTGCTGACCGAGGTGCGCAGTCGCCGCTGCAGAAATTCTGGCAGGCCTTGCAGTAAGGCACCGCCACCGCAGAGCTCTATGCGCTGGAGGCTGAGGTCACGCAGTTTGAGCTGGGCACGAAACCAGTTGAGGGACGAGGATATGTGTCCCGCCAGAGCTTCGGCAGGTTGACTGAGCTCAGGCCCCAGTTGTTGGACCTCAATCATCCGCGTTTCTTGTCCAGGGGGGGGCAGAGGATCGTGGTCGAGAGCTGCTTCCAGCCAATCATCGCTGGCATCAGCTGAAGCAGTGGCCGCGGGTGGTGATGGAGATGTCTCCTGCTCATCATCCAGCCACAAGGTATCGGCTTGCGTATCGTTGTTCGTCGCAGGCTGCGTGGTTGTCGCGGCATTGTTTGCAGCGCGAGAATCCAGCCCCAGATGGCCATAGCGGCGGTCGCGTTTCATGGCTTCGGCCTGGGCCAGGGAGAGTTTGCGTTGCTCGGCCAAGACGCGGGTAAAGTCCTCACCCCCCATGGGCACTTGGCGGCAGGCAAGGAGATTATCACCCAGGCGCAGAGCCAAGCGCGTGGTGCGCGCTCCGACATCCACCACCAAGGCCATGGCCTCAGCGTCCAGAGGCTCTGGAGCAAGGGCAAAGGTATTGCCCATGGCTACCGACTGGAGGTGGACCTGCTGGGGGCGGCAGCCGAGGGCTTTGAGTTCGCGCAGGAGTTCACGGATTTGCCCTGCCTGGGCAATCCCGCAACAGTGAATTAATTCCTCGCCTGCCATGGGCACGACAAAACTGTCGGCGGCCAAATCACCATCATCATCGGCATGCTGCTGCAGCTCTAAGCGCAGGAGGCGCTGCAGTCGATCCTCTGACATGGGGATGGTGCTAATATAGCGGATGAGCGCTTGGGCATCGGAGGTGCCCACCACCACCTGCCCTTTGAGTGGGCACAGTGCAGTCAGTTCGCGCAGGGCTTGGCGCAGAGGCTTGAAGGCCCCCGTATCAACGACTGGCGGGTTGTTACTATCGGGCCAGTTAGGGAAGGGATCTGGTTGTTCCTCCTGCTGTCGCTGCACGGTAGCGGCACGTACCACCTGTACCCCACCCCCGGCATAGCGCAGGGTTACCGCACGTAGGGAGCTATTGCCAATGTCTAAGCCAGTAACAAAGCGGGCCATGATGGTTCTAGCGGCCCCCTTGCAGGCGACTGCGGAAGTCTCCTGGCCGGCGGCGCGTTTCTCCACGTGCAGCTTCGGCGTCTTCTTGCTGCTGCAGCATTTCTTCAACGTCCTCTTGTCGCTCCCGCTCTTGTTGCCGCAATTGGCGCTGCACTTCCGGGGGTAACACTACGCGAGCGGTATCGCGAAGCCAGCGCTCTTCATCGGAAAGCTCCGCACCAGAAGGATCGATAATGCGAGCGGTAACAAAAATGAGGAGTTTACGGCGTTCGCTGCGCTTACTTTCACTACGGAACAGGGCACCGGCAAAGGGGATGCGCGAGAGTACAGGGATGCCGCGTTGTTCCTCTTGGCTACGTTCCGAAATGAGGCCGCCCAAGACCACCGTTTGTCCATTTTTGACGTGCAGGGCAGTGGCCAAGGAGCGCGAGGCAAATTCAGGGCGCTCCACAGCATTGATGCCGGCGGCCCCAGCGGCTTGCCCTGCTTGCGGATTAAAGACTTGTTGCGAGCGAATACGAACGAGCTCGCGCACCGTAGGGAAAATAGCAAGGGTGATAATATCACTATTGCGTGCCACTGAGGGCACTACACGCAGACGAATGCCAGAAGACTCCGTGGCAAAACGCGGAACGGGGAGGTTGATGCGATTTTGTACGATATTTCCCGTACCAGTTCCCGCGCCATCGTCTTCAAAGCCCCCTGTGCTGACGCCGCGATTGACAATGTCTTCTACGTAGCTGATGTCTTGGGAGATATCAATAAGGCCAGTGCTGTTGGATAGCGTGAGAATTTTGGGTTCAGATAAGGTATTGGCCTTTCCGCGGCCCTCCAAAGCACGTAGGCTTGCCTCGAAGTTGGGATTCATTCCCGTACCAGCACCGATAACCCCCACGGCCAAACCACTGCTATTGGGTCCGACTGCCGCCCCCGAGAGTCCTTGCTCCAGCATGCCTGCGGCGGCCTGGGAGAGGCCTGGATTGGCCAAAACGCCTAAGTTCGTAAAGAGGTCGCCCGAGCCAGTTGCGCCAGACTGCATACCGCCGGTGACTGTCCCTCGACTACCGGATTCAACGAAGCCGCCAAATTTCCAATCAACTCCCAATTCGCGCAGGGCATCTTCGCTGACTTCAACAAACTTTGCCTCAATTAACACCTGCGTATTGTTGAAGTCGAGAGCATGCAGCAGACGTTTTACCTCAGCCACGGTGCTGGGAGAAGAACGTACGTACAGGGTGTTGGATTTACGCTCAACAAAGTACGTAGAGCCGCTGGGCCAGTCGACCAACTCGGGGAGCTGTTCGAGGAAGCGCTCAAGGTCGGAAGCATCATCGCCACCATCGCCCCCAAAGGGATTGGCGCTCCCACCACCACCGCCGCCATTGGAACTGCTGCCGGTCATGGTTTCAAATTGCGGACTCATCTGCACATTGGTAAGTCCTGATGCCAGGCGAATGATTTCGGTAATAAGGATGGGTGTAGCGCTATTGGTGACATAGACTGTACCACCGCGATAGTTAAAGCGCACATCGACCATGTTTTGCAGGACCGAGAGTACCTCTGAAACGGGAGCGTCGGTCAAAAACATAGTTACGGTTTGTTCGCTAATGGCCTCATCAAGAATAATATAGTTCATTCCTGCGGCGGCAAAGAGGAGACGTAGCACTTCCCCCACAGGAGCATTTTCATAGGAGATGGCATCCAAACGGATATCCAGACGGTCGCGCACGGCTTGGCGTTCAATTTCCGCAAGGTCTTCATCAAATACCAGAACGTGTCGAGGAATGGGCGATGGCTGGCGGGGCATGGTGCCGCTTTCAATGACTTCCTTGAGCACTTCTGAGTGTCGGGTGCGACGGTCGCGCAGGGCACGACGACGTTCAATTTCCACCATGGTACGAAGGATGGCGTTCTTGAGGCTCATCACCGATTCTTCATAGGGATGGTCTTCTAAAATCGCATTACAGGCGTTTACGGCTTCGGGAAAACGCTTTTGTTCCACCAGGACTTCGACTAAGTCCAAGCGTCGTACGATGGGGCGTTCGGCAGCGGCTTTGGCGGTGAGGTAATCGGGATCGGCGAGCACCGTCATGCGTTCATGTTGCTGGTCAATGACCATGCCACGAATACGGTGCTCATTATGGGCGACTTCGATAGCCAACTCTAAGCGTCGTGCCATTTCGTCTTCGGGATGGCGTTGGCGATAGGTGCGCAGAAGGCTGAGGGCTTCGTCAAAGCGCTTGGATGCGGCGAGGAGGCGGACTTCGCCAACCAGATCCTCTGTATCAGGAGTGAGATCAAGGGGCGGTGGCGTGGGACTGGGCTTCACCTGCTGGGCGCGCGGCATGGGAAGCGGTGCGGGCTCGGCAGGAGGCAGGGGCCAAGCATCATCAGCAGGAGCGGGTGCTTCTACGGCTGGAGCATCGTCTGCTACTTCGCGAACAATCGGAGCAGGGGCGTCGTCTGCATCATTTGCCATTAACGAGTGGGAAAAAGTAATCGCGACCAAGGCCGCGCAACAAGGCAGAGTCAACCAAACACGTGACACAGGCATCTCCACTGGGGAAGGCGGGGCATGACAGTACCATGCATTACAAAGGATAGAACAAGGGCAGGACGTAGTCCATGGCGGCTCTTTACAGGGCAGCTGGACGCTTTCCATCCAGTGATCTGTACTGCAGTATGTCCAGCTGCGCTGCCCACCATTGTAACCGCACTTAAAAAGCAATGATGCTGGCCCTAGCGGAGATTTTGTCCATGAGCAACCAGCACACCGCCCTCTATCCCCAGCAAGCTGCCGAAGGCGCCCGATTCACCGATTTTTCTGGCTGGCAGATGCCCGTGCAATTTCAGGGTATACTGGCCGAACATGCGGCTGTACGCCAGGATTGCGGGCTTTTTGACCTGGGACACATGGGACGATTGCGACTGAGTGGCCCTGGGGCAGGGGACTTTCTCGACCACGAGATCTGCCGACCCTTGGCGAGCATGCAGCCCGGGCAAGTGCGTTATGGCCTGGTGTGCGAGGATGATGGCGGGGTGGTTGATGATGTACTGGTGTCCCGCGAGGGGGCAGATGCCTGGCATGTGGTGGTGAATGCGGGCAATCGTGAGGCGGTACTTGCCCGTTGGCAGGCTCATCTGCCAGACGGCGTGGTGCTCAGCGATGAAACCCATAGCCAGGCCATGGTGGCGCTGCAGGGGCCGCGTTCGGCGGCAGTATTGCAGCAAGTGGGCATCGCGGTGCCGCCAGATCTGGGCAATTACCGCTTTGTCGACAGCCAATGGCAGCACGAGCCGCTGCGCCTGAGCCGCACGGGCTACACCGGAGAAGATGGCTTTGAACTCTTCTGCCCCGTATCGACAGTGGAAGCCCTGTGGCATGCCCTGCGCGAGGCCGGAGCACCGGCCTGCGGCTTGGGGGCCAGGGACTTACTGCGTTTGGAGGCAGGCATGCCTCTGTATGGTCATGAGCTTTCCCGGCAGCGCAGCCCCATCGAAGCCGGACTGAGCTTTGCAGTGGGCAAGCAGGGGGGCTACCGCGGGGCCGAGGCCCTTGCCGCGCAACGTGAGCAGGGAACGCACCAGTGCCTAGTGGGGCTGCGCATTCCTGGCAAGCGCCCAGCACGCGAGGGCTACACGGTATTGCTCGACGAGCAGCCTGTGGGGGTGGTTAGCTCGGGCAGTTGGTCCCCCATCTGTGATGCCGCCATTGCCATGGCCTATGTGGATCGGGCGGTGAGTAGCCTGGGCACGGCGTTGCAGGTTTCCTTACGCGGAAAGGCGCAGGTTCCCGCTGAAGTGGTGGCTCTTCCCTTTTACCGGCGTTCTGCCGCGGACTCGTGAGTACGGTCCTGCCCCGCGCAGCAGATCTCCTGATTATCGGTGCTGGTCCAGCTGGGCTGGCAGCTGCCCAGGCGGCGGCCGAGGCAGGCACCGGGCGAGTGGTGGTGTGGGAGGCTGGCCCACGGCCTGGTCGTAAATTCCTCCTGGCTGGGCGCAGCGGCTTAAACCTCACCCGTGCGAGTGATGCTGCCGCAATTGCCGCGGCCTGCGGCCCATCGGCCCCCCGCTTGGCTGCCTGTGTGGCCGCATATCCCCCCGCCGCCATCGCTGCCTGGTCCGCCAGCCTCGGCCATCCCACATTTGTAGGCACCTCAGGCAAGGTTTTCCCGCAAGCGATGCAGGCCAATGGGCTCTTGGCAGCATGGTTAGCCCATCTGCAGGACTTGGGGGTAGAGCTCCACTGCCAGCAGCGACTTATTCGCCTTCAACCCTCCTCTCTCGGGAAAGGCTGGATAGCCACCAGTGCCCAGCATCAGCAGGTCTGCGCTTCCCAGGTCATCCTCGCTCTGGGTGGTGGCTCCTGGCCCAGCACTGGATCGGATGGAGGCTGGTGCAGCTGGCTGAGCGCCATGGGCGTCCAGATAGAACCCTTGAGTCCGGCCAACTGTGGAGTGGAAATAGCCTGGGATGCCCACCTACGCCACCACCACCAGGGGGCGGCCGTGAAAAACCTCTGCCTGCACCTCGCCGATGATGATGCCTCCCCTGTTCCGCCCTCCCACATTGGCGAAGCGGTGATAACCGCCTACGGCCTTGAGGGTTACGCCATTTACCCGGCCATCCCCCAGCTGCGCCAAATCCTGCAGCGCGGCGACACCCCACAGCTGCTTTTGGACCTAGCCCGCGGGCGCAGTGTGGAGGATCTCGGGCAACGCTTGCAGCGCCATGCTCGCGCCAGTTTTGCCAACCGTCTTCGCAAGGCGGCCCGCCTCTCGGCCCCTGCGGTAGCTTTGCTACGCCAGTTTTCCACCCCCGAAGCACGCCAGGACCCCAAGCGCCTAGCCGCCGTAATCAAGGCGCTCCCCGTGCCGATACAGGGCCTACGCCCCCTTGCCGAAGCCATATCCACTGCTGGTGGGGTGGCCTGGTCGCAATTGAACGAGCATTTCATGCTGCACGCGCACCCCGGGCTCTACTGCATCGGAGAAATGGTCGACTGGGAAGCCCCCACCGGCGGCTACCTCCTCAGCGTCAGCCTCGCCATGGGCCACCACGCCGGCCGCGCCACCACCCTCAAATAACGCCCCCGCCACCTAGAAGAGGGACAGGCATAAATAATATATATGTAAACCATTGTATGTAAACATATTGCAATGGATTCTTTTGGCCCAATATGAAAAGCGCCTCTCGGTGGGGCATTTTCCTGAAGCTGCTAAGGGAGGGCGGCCTTAACGGGAAATATCCTTGCCTGTCCCCAATCAGAGTGTTTGCCTGTTCCCAATTAGGGTAGTTTGTCTATCGCGGTGACGAACCTCCGGCTAAATCGTGCTTGCTCCAGGCGGTAGGAGTGGCCAGCATGTTTATTATGCAAAAAACACTTACCGTACAGTCGCTCAGCCATGATTTCCGTCACCAGGATTGGGATGCCGTTAACGATTCACCGCGGCAGCGGGATTTTCGCCGCCTTGCCCCCATGCCCTATGGTGGGGTTCTGATTGCCCGTGACGATATGGATGAGGAATGCATTCGCTGGCATTTCCGCACCATGCGTGAGCTGGGTTTTAATAGCATTAAGCAGTTTATGCCCTGTGATCGCTGGAGTGATGAGCAACTAGAGCGTTTGGCCCTGGAAGAGGGCTTGGTGCCGTGGTGGTATGGTGAGGGCGGTTGGGAACCGATTACTGACGAGCTCTGCCAGCGCTTGGACATCGATCCAGCTCTGCCCATTGCCGAGATCCGTCAGCATCCGCGCATGCTGGACCATCAACGGCAGGTGCTGTCCCGGCGCTTTGGCTGGCCGAAACTCAAGCTTAATCCCGAAATGCAGGCTGGTATGTTTGCCGAGTCGCGCAAAAGCGTGGCTGGCCGCTTGGGGACTAATGCGGAATTGGCTGAGGAGTTTTTCGATCTCTTTAAGCAGTGGCTGCGCAAGCATTACCAGGATGATATTCAGGCCCTCAACAAGGCCTGGAATTGCGATGGTTCTTATGCTGGTGATGCCACCAGTGGTTATGCCAGTTTTGATGATATTCCCTATGCGGCAGCGGCAAATAAACGAGAATATCGGCGAGTGCGGGACATTTTGCGTTTCAAAGCGGAATGGAAGAATGCTGATGTACTAGCCACGGGTGTGCAGGGTGCTGAGCGTGACCCCTTTGAGCCCCAGCGCTCTGGTGGTGAGATGGGCCTGTTCT
This sequence comes from Planctomycetota bacterium, assembly GCA_007693455.1. Classification (GTDB taxonomy): domain Bacteria; phylum Planctomycetota; class UBA11346; order UBA11346; family UBA11346; genus REDP01. Next base: position 19,414 of record REDP01000090.1, read on the forward strand.
TACCCTTTGCCAGTCGTGGTACGGATATGGAGGGTATTGCCCGTGCCATGCGTGATTCTGGGTCCTTTTATCCCAGTATCCATCTATGCTGGCACTTTGAAGAAACGTATTTTGAGGTTGCTAAGCCGGTATATATGCAGGCTAGCTTTGTGGTCGACCTGAATAAAGGCGGTTGGACCGCGCCCTGGGAAAGCACGGGTGGCCCGCAACACACTTCGGGATCTAAGGCAGCCCTTTTTCCCCAGGTGGCTGATCGTCAACCGGGCTATACCGTGCATGCGGGCACCATGACCCAATTGCAGTTGAGCTACCTGGCGGCGGGTTGTCGTGGTACTGGTATCTGGAGCTGGAATGCACGTATGGCTGGGGTAGAGGCAGGCGAATATGCCCTTCTCGATCGTAATGAACAGGTCTGCGAACGAACCCGCCGTGTTGGCGCCATTGCCAAAGCTGCCAACCGCTACCGTGACGAACTCTGGGCAGCCCATAAAGAACCCCAAGTAGGCATTCTTATGGATTGGGACAATGAAGCCTGCTGGGCGGCCATGTCCCAGTTTGGCCGTACGGTGTTTAAGCAATTCCCCATGGAGGGCCGTGTGGGTGCTTCCCGTGCCTGCATTGATGCCAATGTCCCTTTTGAATATGTGACAGCCACTAACCTGCGCGAAGGCCTGGCTAGTCGCTATCCCATTATTTATATGCCCACGGTGCTGGGCTTGTCGCGGGATCTTCTCCCCATTCTGCAAGATTATGTGGCAGGCGGTGGACGCCTGGTAATGGATATGCCAGGAGGCTGCTATGATGAAACGGGGCGGGTCCTATGGACTAAGAAAGGCACTCCTTTTGCGCGGCTCTTCGGTGTAGAGTTGGCTGACCTGCATTTTGGTGGCACCAACGCCACCTGGTCCATAGATGGCGATGCCATCCACGGTTACACTGCCGACCTGGTACCTGTGGGGGCTGCTGTGCGGGCTTGTTACGATAACGGGCAGCCTGCCATAACGGAGCACATGGTGGGTAAAGGCAGTGCCACAGTTCTCGGCTGGGAGGCCGCGCGAGCCTGCTATCGCCCAGGCAACCAAGCCTGGCAGGATCGACTTATTCAGGCATTATTGGATGGTCGTCGGCCCTTTTATGCGGTCAGTGGCCAGGCCGTTGCCTACCGCTTGGCGGCTCCTGTTGCGGATCATTACTTCCTGATCAATCAAGGCCCAGCTACGGCGGCCCACTTTACCCATGTACCTCATGTTTACGGCGCCTGCCAAGATGCCCTCACCGGTGAGCCAGTAGATCTTGCTGCAGCAATCATGGTGGAGCAGGATGGTGGGCGCTGGATCCGCTGCCAACATGCTAGCCGATAACCCACCCGCCATTGGGGAGACTGCGCTTCATGATCTGGCCCAGCGCTTGCAGCAGCGCTTTCCTGGCAGTCAGTTTACACCAATGCCAGATCTTCCCAATGATGGTGGCCTTGCCGACGGCCACCATCTCCCAGAGGACTACAAGGCATGGATGCGAACGATTGGTCATGGCCCTATTGGCGAGACGGGCTTGCGGATTTATCCCGGTCCACGCCTGGGCCGGCAGGTGATTAGGGATCACCAGCGCCATGGCTTGAGTGATGTGGTGGTGGTGGCGGGGGATGATCAGGATCATTTTGTGATCTATAATACCCGCTTCATTACCTGGTATATCCACGTGGTGGTGGGGGAACTGGCGCTTATGTCGGCCCTTGAGCGAGATATGCGTTTTATCGATTATCTTGCCTACCTCTGCCGTCAGCATGAACCCGCTGATCGTGACCATCGAGCATGGTATCGTGCCGTCCCCTATCTCCTTCCTGCCTTGGTGATCAGTGCGATCCTTGTGTTCACGCTCTTGATATGGGGGGCATGGTACGTCCAAACTCATGGCTAAAGCCGTCTCTTGCCTTGCTTGCATCCAGGTAGGTTTACCATCTTGAGAGGTACATGGGCAGTAGTCTAGTACAGGAAAAGGAGCGACAGGTGGGTAAACCCTTTGATTTTCTTGATCCATTGTTGGAGTTAGAGCATAAAATCCGTGAATTGGAACAGATGTCCAATGATACCGGTTTGGCCATGGAGAGCGAGATCGAATCGCTGCGTGCCAAGCTGCAAGAGCGCACCCGTAATACCTTCGATAATCTCAATGCCTGGCAGCGGGTGCAGCTGAGCCGCCATCCCGCACGACCGCAAACATCAGACTATATTGATCACATGGTGACAGATTTTGTGCCCCTGGCAGGTGACCGTGCCTTTGCCGATGACGAGGCGCTCATTTGCGGATTGGGCACTATTGATGAACAAAAAGTAATGATTATTGGTCAGCAAAAAGGCAAGGATGTGCATGAGCGGCGGCGCTGTAACTTCGGCAGCCCTCATCCTGAAGGGTATCGCAAAGCCATGCATAAAATGCGTTTGGCAGAGCGCTTCGGCCTGCCTATTATAACCCTCATCAATACTCCTGGGGCTTTCCCTGGTATTGGCGCGGAAGAGCGCGGACAAAGCATAGCCATTGCGGAAAATATTCGCGATATGGCACGACTGCGGGTGCCCGTGATTTGTGTGATTATTGGCGAGGGTGGCTCGGGTGGCGCCTTGGGAATTGGCGTTGGTGATCGGATTATCACCTTGGAAAACAGTTATTATTCGGTGATCAGCCCAGAGGGCTGCGCGGCAATTTTATGGAAGGATGGCGCCCAGGCTCCTAAGGCAGCCGAGGCCCTGAAACTAACGGCCCAAGCTCTCAAGGAATTGGGTATAGTTGATTCCATTGTAGAGGAGCCGCCAGGGGGTGCCCACCGCGCGCCAGAGGCTATGGCGGCAGCCTTGCGCCAGGAACTTTTGCAGCATTTGCGCCAGCTGAGTGGTTTGTCGGTAGACGATATGCTTGAGCAGCGTTATGCCAAATTCCGCTCCATTGGTTCCTGGCAGGAAGGTGTGCTGACGTGAGCCTGCGTTTTGAGGCGATTGTCCGTCCACAAAAGGCGGAGCAGTTGTGCATTGCCTTGAGTGATACGGATATGGTGCGGGCCTTGCAGGCCATCGAGTGTCAAGGGTCTGGCACCCGTTCCCCTACGGCGGGAAGTGAGGCGGATCTTTTGCCCAAGGTTGCGCTTACGGGCATTATCGAAGATGACGATGCCGAGGCAGTGCTTGAGATCCTTCGTCATCATGCCTCCACTGGCCGCCGCGGTGATGGCAAGATTTTCCTCTCGCGGGTGGTTAGCGAGAGTTGAGGATTCCGGGACGATCGCCGACTGGCTAGGTTTTGAGGTCGTACACTTGGGCGCTGATGGTATTGATCAATGCGGCATTGTCGGCTAAAGCATGGACGTTGTGTGCCACGTGATCGGGAAGCCCTTTACGTTCCTCCTGGCCATCGTGCACACGCTTGCCTGCGCCACTAATGGTATGGCCAGTAAGAATGGCGGCATCTGGATGGGTGGTGGCAAGCGGTGATGTTGGCCAGTTGCGTTCATCGTTAATGACATCAATGCCCGCACGAAGGCGCCCCTCTTGAACCAGTGCAGCAAGGTCTTCTTCAACAATAATTGGCCCGCGGGCAGTATTGATGACAATGCCGCCTTGGGGGAGTAATTCTAAGAGTTCACGGTTGACGCTGCCCTCAGTGGCGGCATTAAGACCGCAGTGAATACTGATGCATTGGCAGCGCGAGAAGAGCTCCCGCAGGCTCCCGCAGACATGAAAATCTTCGGGTACGTCCGTGGCATAGGGATCGTATATGGCAATATGAGGGCCCAGGGGTTGAAGCATGCGCGCCATATGGCGGCCAATCGGCCCAAAGCCATAAAGCCCCACATCACGCTTGCTTAGGGTGGCGGGGAAGGCTGCGGGTATGCGTTGATCATCTTTCCAGTCATTGCGCACAAAAGCGTTGAGGGCGCTGAGTTGTTTGAGACAAGACAGTAATAAGGACAGCGCACTCTCGGCCACGCCTGCTACCTGGTCGCCCCAGTTACTGACCATGAGGCCAGCCTCAATATGTGGACGAGAAACTAAATGTTTTATCGTGCCATGACAGTGGGCTAAGAGACGCAGGCGTCCTAGATCGTCCCGCAGGGAGTCGGGAAGGGCGGGAGACTGGCGCGCGGTGACTATCGCATCGTACTGACGAATGGTGCTGGTCAGGGTGTTCGTGTCCCAGTTGCAACAGCCATCAAGCCAATCGACTTGATGCGGGGCGAGCTGCTGCCGAATGAGCTCGATGTCGTATTTGTTGTCCTGGAAGAGGAGACCGATGCGGAGCGTTTGAACCATAATGAGAAGTGTGCCATCGCTACAAAATGAGTCGAAGAAAAAATGACTATGGCAAACAGGCGCTACTGTCGCATAGCCATCATGTGTCGAAAGAGATCCGCGGCTTAGCGACGGTTGCCACGCTCGGCGGCACGCTCTTTGGCTGCCTGGATGGTGCGCTCTTGGGAGCGGAATTCGTCCTTGACCATTTCCACTAATGAAAGGACGCGCTCACGTTGGGCTTGGCTGTCGGCCATGGCCTTTTCTATGGTTGGCTGCCACATCTCGTGCTCGCCAAAGCGCCGGACGATACGTCGATTGGCTTCAAGCTGCTCATAACTGGAGGGAGACATGGCGAGCAGGTACTGGATATTGGACAGAACCATGCCCTCAACCTGCGCCCCTGGGCGCCGTACCAGGCTTTCGATTTGGTTAAAAATACGAGCCGCTGCGCGCTGTTTGGAGAGCTCATAATCGTAGACGGCAATACCCGTTTCAATGGTGTAGTCGCGTGATGAAACCATTTCCATGCGATTGTTGCTGCCAAAGAGCTGGTACACCAGGAGGCGGCGTTCGTCTTTGAGATCGAGTACTAGGCGGGCATTGGGGTCCACCACAGCTTCAAAGGTGCTAGAGCGGCCACTCCCCTGGCTGCGTCGCGCGCCATCTCCAGCGAGAAGGTTTTGCTGTTCGGCAAGTTGACGGAAGATGGCGATCTGGATTTCACTGGGACTGGGGTTGACTTCTTGCAGTTCATTTGCGCGGCGAGCTTCTTGTACCCAGTCGGCAACCTCTTGCGTTATGGCGCGGATTTGTCCATCTTGGTTGCTTCGTCCTAGGCGTTGGAGGTAGGCTTCAACGACTGCGCGGTCGAATTCATTCAGATGCCGGCGCGGCATGGGCCAGCTGGGAAGACGACGGTCAAGGTCGAAATTCCGCAAGGAGGTTAAGGTGAGGGTGTTGTTTTGGGGTAAGCCATAAAGCATGATTTTGTTGTTGGCGGGATCTACAACGACAAAATGATTATTGCGTAGGCCTTGTACCCAGGGCTCGGATGCACTGACGGGTATCAATTCCTGTTCCGACTCCATGGACTCCAAAGCTTCTTCCATGCGCTGGGCGCGTTGTTGCAAAATCAAGTCTCCCCCACCCACTTGTCGTAGGGCACGGATAATATCGTTAAATTGCGGATTGGAGCCAAAAAATGGCAGACCACGGGGATTTTGATCGGGGATGGTAAGATAGAGTTCTGGCCGATAGTTGCGGTATGCGGCCAATTCGAAGGAGTCTTGGCTAATATTGTAGACTAAAATGGTGAAGGTGCTGGGAATGACCAGAAAAAGGTAGTGGCGGCTCAGGGCTGCCTGGACATTGCCATCGTAGGAGAGGCTTTCGTTAAAAAAGGCATCCTCGGTGGCAAGCACAGTGCTGCGCTGTTGGGGGAGGAAGTATTGGTACATTTGTCCATACAGTGGCACATTGGATGGTCCACGATCACCCATAAATGATCCCGTACGCGCTAAGGGCCAAAAGACATATTCGGGATCATTGCGATCTTGGCGATGGGGGTTGTCGATGACCATGCGAATGTTCATAATGCGATCGAGATCGATAAGGAAATTCCACGGTGCGACTTGTCGTAAGGCCTGATCACCGCGGCCTTGGGTCATTTCATAGAGGCGCATGGCTCCAGACGACTCATCAATGGTTACCAGGCGATTTTGGTTTTCTTCATGCGGTTGGGTTAAGGTAAGGGGGGTGTCCAGGGCACTGGCGCTTGCGCAGAAAACGACAAGGAAGCAGACAAGGAGAGCGCGCATAAAAAACTCCTGGGTTGGGAGCAGTGTGGTCCGCAGACTGCACTGGGATGAGAGAGAGGTGTTACGCATAAAACCGTAGAGGCGTTGTCGTGGCGAGCATGAGCATCCAGGGCCCCTCATGTACTGGGTGGCGGCAAGAGGAAGGTTTCATCGGCCACGCGATTTTGTACCCATTCGACAAAGGCAGCAAAAGGATAGTGGGCCACGGTAAGGCAGAAGGCACGATCAATGGTGGCGGCGGGGTAGCGGTCCTGCACCAGAATCTCTAGCTGTTGGGCAGGGTGCAGGTCGACAAAGGTATCGCGATACGAGGGATGCTGGGCCGCGGTATGCAGGCGCAGGGCTAGTTCGCGAAGCTGCAGTAGGATATGCCAGAGTTGCTGCAGGCGAAAGATCTTCTGCGCTTGGGTTTGGCCCTGCATAAAGGAGAAGAGGTGAGGCGTTTCCCCGATGGCGCCAAGCCAATCAATAATACGGGGGTAGGCGGCGATTTCATTGGGATCAAGGCTGTCGCGATCGAGATAGTTGATAAAAACCTTTTTGGCAAAGAGTTGGCGAATACGTTCGCGCACCAGTTGTTGGCGTACTATCCGACGCTTGGCTTCGGGTAGGTCCTCAAGGGGCTCTTCTTGCTCGCGGCCCAGTGAGGGCTCGCCGGCGGCTTCCTGCCATTGGCGATCGCCACCTTCGGCACTGGCAATACAGTGAAGTGCGTGGAGGGATAGGCCTTCCTGAGCAGGTGTCCATAATACGTATGGTTTGAGGTCGGGATGATGAAATGGGGGTGGATCTTTGTGCGTCTGGGCCAGGTGGAGCATCTCGCAGCTACACTCATTGAGCTCATCCAGGGTGATATCGCCCATTCCTGGATACTGGCTAAGCGCATCGTGGGCCAGATGAAGGCAGGTGGCCAGAAGTAACGGCAAATCTACTGCCGCAATATCCCCATTATCCAGGCCTAAGCAGCAGTGTTCAATGAGCGCTTCGCGTAGAGGGCTGCGATGCAGGCTGTCGTCATCAATGACGCAGGAAAAGAGCTCTCGCGCCACGGTGTTGTCCGTGTCGGTGGCCAGTGCCTGTTCGGCATCAATGCGCGCAAAGGCGGTGTTCACGGTGTCCTGATGCCGCGCCACGATGAGTGGGCGGCGTGCCGCTTCAATCACATGGGCAGTACTGTTATGGGTATCACCCGCAGGATTATGGTCAGGAGATGCGTTGGCCATGGGCATACGTACCGAAAAAAGGGTTTGGCTGGGTTTGGCGGTGCCGGAGCGCGATGCACTGATCTTCCTCTTCATTAAACGCACCCAAGGCCTTTTCTGCAAGTAGTGTATAACCGCAGGCCGCAGGGTGTGTGGTCTTGCGCACTGGCGAATTAGGCCGAGCATACTACCCATGGTTCACTCATACCTTACCCCCAACTATCGCCGCAACGACTTGTGTTTTAGCCATGGAGAAGGGGTGTGGCTGCATGCCGAAGATGGTACGCGCTATCTCGATGCCCTCTCTGGCATTGCCGTGAACGCCCTGGGCCACGCCCACCCAGCCCTCACTCAAGCCATTCGTGAGCAGGCTGGCCAACTTTTGCATACGAGTAATATCTTTCGCATAGGGCCGCAGGAGTCACTCGCGCAGACCCTTTGTGAGCATAGCTTTGCCGAGCAAGTATACTTCTGTAACTCGGGGGCTGAAGGAAATGAAGCGGCCTACAAGGTTGCTCGTTTGTGGAGCAATCAGGTCCATGCTGGGCGCAAGCCGCGTCTCGTGGCGGCGGAGGGGGGCTTTCATGGCCGTACCATTGGCGCACTTACGGTGACCGCCAATCCAGCCTATCGCGAGCCCTTTGCCCCCTTGCCTGAGGTGACTTTTGTGCCCTATGGTGATGCCCAGGCCCTAGCCGATGCCATGGATGATCAGGTGGCAGCTCTGTGGCTTGAGCCGCTTCAGGGAGAGGGCGGCGTGCGTGTTCCCCCCAAAGGCTACCTTGCCCGCGCCCGCGCTTTGTGTGACCAGCATCAATCACTACTCGTCTTTGATGAGGTGCAAGTGGGCTGTGGCCGCTTGGGCACGCTCTTTGGCTATGAGGGTGATGGCGTAGTTCCCGATATTATGGTTTTGGCCAAAGGCCTTGGCGGCGGCGTGCCCATTGGTGCGATGCTGGCGCGGCGATCCTTGGGAGAACTCTTGCAGCCAGGAACCCACGCCAGCACCTTTGGCGGCAACCATCTTGCCTGTGCCGCTGGCTGTGCGGTGCTCAAGGAATTACTGCGCCCTGGATTTTTAACCCAGGTGCAAGAGCGCGGAGCCCAATTGGCGGCGGGGCTTGAGCGCCTCTTTGCCGGCCGCTGTCGTCAGGTGCGTGGCCGAGGCCTGCTCTGGGGGGTGGCTTTGGATGAGGCTCCAGGGCCGCTGGTCGCGGCAGCCTTGCAGCAGGGGCTGGTCTGCGGCGCGGCTGGAGATAACGTCCTGCGCCTGGCGCCACCCCTGATCATCAGTGAGCGCGAAGTGGAAGAATTACTGCAGCGCCTGGGCGCGGCGTTGGGGAGCTTGACCGCAGGCGCCTGAAGACTACCCTTTCGCCCCTTTTGAGGTCATCCAACTTCTTCCTTCACCTTCAGTCCGTATACCCCTTACGGGAGCAATTCTCATGGCCACCGCAACCCTGCCCGAATATCTCGCCCCTCTTGGCGACCTCGGTTCCTTGACCCTGCAACAAGTGCGCTTGCTGCGTCGGGTGTGCGAACACAGCGCCGTTGAGCGGCGCAGCATCCTCGAAGCCTATAAAGCTGGGCAGCTCAGCGGCGTTCCACAGGGCATTTGTGCCTACGCTTTGGATTTTATTGCCGACGCCGACGAGGCCCTTGCCGCAAGTAAAGATCCCCTGGCCCAGGCAGTCTTAGGGCTGGCGTATATCAGTGTCGGTGAGCTTGAAGACGCAGAAAGGCTCCTCCGTAGTGCCGCAGGGAAGCGCGAAGATGCGCAGCTAGAGTTGGCGCGACTGCTTATTGATGCACAAAGCCTTGATGCCGCTGAAGCCGTTATCAAGGATATTGGTGATGGCCCCGATGCCGAATTTATCCGCGGCCGCCTCGAAGAAGCTCAGGGCAATACCGAGCGTGCCATTGGGCATTTTGAGGCAGCTCTCGAACAGGAACCCGAACACGTTGATGCCGCCTTCAAATTGGGCGTGTTGCTGGATCGCATAGGCGATGATGACATGGCTATAGAATACTACTTGGTATGCTCGGATGCGGCCCCGCCGTACCTTCCAGGGGTGATCAATCTCGGTATTTTGTATGATGAACGTGGTGAAAGCAATGCTGCCATCGACTGTTTCCGTCAGGTTTTGGCTCACAATGCGGCAAACCGCCGCGCCCGCATGCTCCTGCGCGATGCCAAAGCCTCCCGCACCATGTACTATGACGAGCATGAAGAGCGTCAACGAGAGCAGCAAGCCAGCATTTTCAAGACTCCCGTCAATGATTTTGAATTATCGGTTCGCTCGCGGAATTGCCTGGCAAAGATGAATATTTTTACCTTGGGTGATTTGGTCTCCATTACCGAAACCGAGATGCTCAACTATAAGAATTTCGGCGAAACCTCGCTCAAAGAGGTGCAAGAAATGCTTGATGCACGTGGCCTGCGCCTGGGCTACTTGCGTGACGATGATGAGCGTGGATTTAATAAAGCCGACCAAAAAACCTTGGCGGAAACTATCGAGCGCATGGAATTGTCCTCGAAAACAGTGCAGGTATTAGAGCGTCTCGGGGTTGGCAAAATCGGCGATCTGCTGGGGTATACCGATGTTGATTTGTACCGTGTGGCAGGTTCTGGGCAAAGTGTGGTGCAGGAGCTCTCCACTGCACTCGGTGCCTACGGCCTCAGCCTGCCCCAGCCAGAAATCAAAGACTAGCGATTATGGCCGGATTCCGCGAGCCGGATCCGGCAGTGGTCCAGGCTCACCCAGGCGGTAGTGATGACCCTTTGGGTGAATCCGTTCTGGATCCACAGCAGTCCTGGTGCCGCATCTTTGAACCCAAAGATGTGCGGGTTGTTATTGGTCGCCACCAGAACGTGCATCGGGAAGTTTTGGTGGCGTCCTGTCAACAGGATGGTGTGCCCATTCATCGTCGGGTAAGCGGAGGAGGGGCAGTCGTGTTAGCCCCAGGCATGCTGGTGCTTGCCTTGCGCCTCCACACGACTGCCATGGCTGTCGATCGAAGTTTGTGTCACATCGCCCATGCCGTGTGCCAGGCCATTCAATCAGCCGGCGGTCCTCGTTGTCAGGTGTGTGGGCATGGGGACGTGGCAGTTGGCGAAGAGGACGGTATGCGCAAGGTTCTCGGCGCCAGTATCCGCCAGCGCCGTCATACCTTGTATTATCTTGGGGTGCTTTTGGTGGCGGATGCGGTGCCATTGATGGAGCGCTATCTGCTGCCCCCCAGTCGCCGGCCCGACTACCGTGGCAATCGTGATCACGCCGCCTTTTGCACTAACCTTGCTTGCCATGGCCTCACAACCTCCTCCTTGGCAGCGCAGTTACGAGGTTATATTGAAGATAATCAGCCCCACCTATTGGCGGCTGACAACAATGCATGTTCAACGTAACCTTCTCCATCGGCTGCGCGTGAGCCTGGCAGGGACAATTTTATCCGTTCAAGGAGTGTTTCATTATGCGTCAAGTAGCGATTATCGGATCTGGGCCTGCTGGTTATACGGCAGCTATCTACAATGCCCGAGCCAATCTGGAACCAGTTTTGTTCACGGGTGAGCAGGCTGGAGGCCAGCTCACTACCACCACCGATGTGGAAAACTTCCCGGGCTTCCCCGAAGGAATTATGGGTCCAGAGCTGATGACTCGCATGGAGCAGCAAGCAACCCGATTTGGCACGACGGTAAAAATGGGCTGCACGGTGACTTCCATCGAAAAGGGCGACGATGGCGCCTTTACCGTTACTTGGGATGATTTGTACCAGGGAAGTCAAGAGAGTGAGCGCTTTCAGGCGGTGATCATTGCCACTGGCGCTAGCGCTCGTTACTTGGGCCTGCCAGGAGAGAAAGATTTTCTCGATGGCAGCGGCGGCAAGACCGGCCTGACGGCCTGCGCTACCTGTGATGGCGCCTTTTACCGTGATGTACCAGTATGCGTGGTAGGTGGCGGCGATACCGCTGCCGAAGAAGCAACCTTCCTCACCAAGTTTGCCAGCACCGTCTACCTGATCCATCGTCGCGATGAGCTGCGTGCGAGTAAAGTCATGGCAGATCGCGTCCTTGCCCAGGAGAAGGTGCAGCCGATCTGGAATAGCGAGATTACCGAATACATCACTGATGATAATGGCAAAATGCGTGCCGTAGGCTTGCGTAATCGTGAAACAGGCGAGACCTCCGAACTCGAAATCAAAGGGGTATTTATGGCCATAGGCCATACCCCCAACACCGGCTTCCTCAAAGGCACTGGGGTTGTTACCGATGACAGTGGCTATATTGAGGTGGAAGGTGGGTGTCGCACCAGTGTGCCAGGCCTATTTGCCGCTGGCGATGTCCGTGATCATACCTATCGTCAAGCGGTAACCGCTGCTGGTATGGGCTGCATGGCAGCGATCGAAGCAGAACGTTATATCGAAGGCGGCGAATAGCAGCGTTCGCCGCCAGGCCCCCTTGGCTGGGGCATAGTGAACGGCGAAAGGACCATTGTGCCCTCGGTAGTCATTATCTGTCCGCGCTGTCACCGACATGTCCACCTGCGCCAAGCGCGGGTGGGGCAGGTGCAATGTCCCCATTGTGGGCACCGTTGGGTTCCTCGGCGCAGTCATCTCGCGCCGCTGCAGCCAGGCGGAGATAAACGCCGTTTGAACACCGTGTCCTTAAGCGCACCGCCCCAGCCTTCGCCAGTAGGGCCTCCTGCCGCCGATCCAGACTCCCCCATTGACGCTGCCACCAACGCCGAAAGTAGCCAGCGTTCGGCTCGTACTCGTGCACGAATGCGCGTGCGAGACGTCCTTGAGCAAAGTGTCTCCGATGCCCCTGCAGATGTTCCTGCGCCTGCCGCGCCATCATCGGAACTGGGATTGCTGGACGCTTTGGTGCAGGCCGACCAAGATGCTGCGGCACAGTCTCGCCCCCCATCATCACAGTCGCCCACACGTCAGCCATCGCCGCGGCCACGCGTCCGCATGGCCCCGCCCCAAAGCAGCAAGCCCGAATCGCAACGCTTTTGGCGGGCCCAGCAAGACCCACTGGTGGGCAAAGAGATGCGGGGTTTACGCATCGAACGTAAAATCGGCGAAGGCGGTATGGGTGCAGTCTACGAAGCAATCCAACTCAGTCTCGAGCGCAAGGTGGCCTTGAAGGTGCTCAATCCGCGCTTGCGTGGCGATGCATCCTTTATCGCCAAACTGGAAGCCGAAGCCAAAATACTCGCCCGTATCAACCACAATAATATCCTCCATGTCTATGATTTCGGTGAGGACACTACGGTTTCCATATATTTTATGGTTATGGAATATGTTGACGGCTCCGATCTTACTGAGCTGCTGCAACGCCGTGGCCGACTCGGACAAGTAGAGGCCTTGGAGATTATTCGCCAAGCAGCCTTGGGCCTGGATGCCGCGGCCCAAAATGGCATTATTCATCGCGACCTCAAACCCGATAATATTATGATCAGCAAGGAAGGTGTTTGTAAGGTCTCCGATTTCGGACTTGCTACCGATATCAGTATTGGCACGGGCGATGCCGCTGCGCGCGTTGGTACTCCAGCTTTTATGAGCCCAGAACAGTGCCAGGGCTTGCCCTTGGATGTACGTTCCGACGTTTACTCATTAGGTTGCACCGCTTATGTGGCCCTCACGGGACATCTTCCCTTTGAAGGTGAAAGTCCCATGGACATTATGATTCAGCAGCGCACGACGCCGCCGCCACTGGTTGGCCAGGATCGCCCAGGTATCGATAGTGAGGCAGAGGCGGTGGTGCAACGGATGATGGCAAAAAATCCCCAAGACCGTTATCCGAGCATGGCCGCTGTAGCCGAATCTCTCAAGGCTTTGGTGGAACGCCTGCTCAATGATCCGAGTGGGGGTACGGCGCCCCCAACGGCGGAAATGACCCCAGATCTTCCGAGTTGGCTCAACGAAGAATAAAAAATGCCGCCTATGCATAAGCGGCATAAGCGGCATAAGCGGCACTGGTGTTGCTGCGGATAGCAAGTGAAGCGGACTATTTTTTCTTCGTGGTTTTCTTGGCTGGCGCTTTTTTGGCGGCAGGCTTTTTAGTCACGGTTTTCTTGGCTGGCGCCTTTTTCGCCGCAGGTTTCTTAGCGGCAGGCTTTTTCGCGGCGGCTTTCTTCTTTGCCGCAGCCGCTTTTTCTTTTTCTGCAGCCTTGGCGGCAGCCAGGGCTTTTTTCTTCGCATCAAGGTCTGCGCGCGCTGCCTTTAGGGCATCTTGCAGTTTGGCGACTTTATTTTTTGCAGCATCCACGCTGCGCTGCGTCTGTGCGACGGTAGGCATAAAGAAACTCCTCATGGTACGGGGTTGGATCTGTTGTAGTCCCCCATACACCATAAAGCAATAGTTTCTTGGCTCAACATGGGAGCATACACATCACCCGCATCATACAGACTACCGGAGTGGTAGATATTCTACTCAGGGTTGGTCGTTCTATGAGGGGGCTAGGATATGCGCATGCCAGGCTGCGCGCCGCTATCGGGGCTAAGGAGGAAGATATCTTTTCCTCCAGGTCCAGCGGCGCAAATCATGCCCTCGCTGACGCCAAAACGCATGGTTCTTGGGGCTAAATTCGCCACCACCATAACTAAACGCCCCAGTAAATCTTCGGTTTTATAGGCTTTGGCGATGCCCGCAAAAATGCAGCGCGTCTCATCGCCGCCCAGGTGAACGGTGATTTTGAGGAGCTTATTACTTTTAGGTACCGTCTCGGCGTGGGTGATGCGTGCGACACGTAAATCGACATCTTGGAAGGCCGGAAATGCGATGGTGGGCGCAAGGGGTTCACCGCCCAAGGCTGGTAGACTGCTGTCTGCCGCAGCATTATTGGCTGCTGCTGCGGGATCGGCTGTGTTTGGTTCGTTGCTTGCGGTTTCATTGATCATTGCCGCCACGGCTTTGCCATCAACGCGCTGCATGAGATGTTTAAAGGTACCCACCGTATGGCCGAGAATAGCGCTGTCCCAGGTAGCCTTGTCTACGCCAAAGAGATTGCAGGCCTTTTCAAGTAAACGTGGGAGTACCGGCCCCAGCATAATGACCAACTGCCAAAAAATTAGCAAGCCTTGCGTACAGGTGGCTACCAGGGCGGCACGTTGCTCAGGGTCTTTGGCTAAGACCCACGGTTTTTCCGCCTCAATAAACTCGTTGGCTTGGTCGGCTACGGCCATGATTTCACGCATGGCGGCGGCAAAATTGCCTTGTTCGTAGTGCTGCGCAACCCGCTGTTTGCATTCGCCGAGGACCGTCAATGCCGAGCAGGGCTGTTGGGGCTGGGCGAGGCGTTCGCCTTCAACAAAACGGGCACAGCGACTGGCGAGATTGACCACTTTGCCTACCAGGTCGGCATTAATCTTGTGGACGAATTCCTCAAGATTGAGGTCAATGTCATCAACGCGATGGTTGAGCTTGCTGGCGTAGTAGTAGCGCAGATAGGCAGGATCGAGATGCTTGAGGTAGGTTCTGGCGGCGACAAAGGTGCCCTTGCTTTTTGACATCTTTTCCCCATCCACAGTAAGAAAACCATGGATGCGTACGCTAGTGGGTAATTTGTATCCAGCCACTTTCAGCATTGCTGGCCAAAAGAGCGTGTGAAAATATTGAATGTCTTTACCGATAAAATGATGGATCTCAGTGGCATCATTGGCATCCGTGTGGGTGCCCCACCACTGCCCAAAATCTTCGCCATGGGCATCGCACCATTCTTTGCAGCTGGCGATGTAGCCAATGGGCGCGTCAAACCAGACGTACCAATAGTTGCCAGGGCTATCGGGGATTTCAAAGCCGAAGTAGGGGGCCGGCCGTGAGACATCCCAGTCGCGGAGAGGCTCATTGAGGAAATGGCCTTTGAGGTAGTTGGCGACTTCGGGCTGCAGATGGTCGCCGCTTTGGGTCCACTCTTCAAGGAAAGGATGGAGTTTTTCAATGCGGACAAACAGTTGATTACTGTCTTTGGCTTGGGGAGTGGATCCCGACAATACCGATACGGGATTAAGCAGGTCGGTGGCAGCGTAGGTGGCCCCGCAGTGATCACAGGAATCGCCATATTGGTTTTCAGCCCCACATTTGGGGCAGGTGCCTTTGACAAAGCGGTCGGCAAGAAAGCTGCCGGCTTCGGCATCAAACAGTCGCGACACGGTGCGCTCTACCACCATATCTTGTTCGCGTAGGTGCTGCCAGATATCCTCACACAAGGCGCGATTACTGGGGTTATTGGTGCTGGCATAGTGGTCGAAGACAATATCGAAGTCGGCAAAGTCCTGTTGGTGGGCATCCGACATTTCGGCGATGACATCTTCTTCACTGCGCCCTTCTTGGCGGGCGCGGATGGTAATAGCCGTGCCATGGGTGTCATCGGCGCAAAAATAGCGGCAATCATGCCCGCGCATTTTTTGGAAACGCACCCAAATATCGGTTTGTAGGTATTCCACCAAGTGGCCAATATGAATATGGCCATTGGCATAGGGGAGGGCACTGGTGACAAGAATGCGTCGGCGCTGAGAAGTCATCACAACCTTTCTACAAACGGCAAGGGCAAGGCGTACTCATGGCGACAGGATACCCCATGTGGCATTGCTGGAGTATCGTGGCGATTGTGCGGTCCAGCATGTCTGATCTTGCGCCTGGGCAACTGCCCCCTTTGGCACGATCTATGCATTTGTTTGCTGAGATCCCGATAATGCCCATCAGGGTGTTGTGAACGGCAACGGAGGTTGTGGTGCCCGAAGACAGCAGTGGTGGTGAGAAGACGGAAGAGCCAACGCCAAAAAAGATTCGCGATGCCCGTATGGAAGGGCAAGTGGCCTTCTCGCAGGAGGTGCAGACTGCGGCTCTTTTGATCGTTGGGGTCTCGGCCATGTTTGTGATTGGCCCCCATCTCTATCAGGCCCTTTTAGCATCGCTCCAGTGGGTCTTGCGCGATGCGGTGCTTCTCGAGCTCGATCAGCAGTCATTCCTGATGCAGGCATGGTCCTTAATGACCAGAATTGGACTGTGGGTGCTCATTCTCATGGTGGTGGTGTTTATCACTGCCTTGAGTATGGGTATTTTCCAAGTCGGCCTGGTGTTTACCGGTAAACCGTTAATGCCGAAGATGAGTCGAATTAGTCCAATCAGTGGTTTTAAACGCATTTTTGGCATGCGTGGATTGATGAAGTTTATTTTTAGCGTGCTCAAGTTAGGGATTATCGTCTCCATTGCCTGGTATGTGATTGTTACCCATATCTTCGGTCGCATTCTCATGAAAATGGACATCGAAGAGGTTTTTGCTGATAAGGTGTGGACGCTCTTTCTTTTGGCCTTGGTTCTGGCCTGCGTGCTGGTTATCATCGCCTTTTTTGACTATCTCTACCAACGCTGGCAGCACAGCAAAGACATCCGCATGACGAAAAAAGAGGTCAAGGATGAGATGAAGCAAACCGACGGTAACCCCGAGGTAAAGGGACGTATTCGACGCTTGCAGCAGGAAATGGCGCAAAAACGCATGATGCAGGAAGTGCCCAAGGCCGATGTGGTTATTACCAACCCCACCCACGTGGCGGTGGCCCTGCGCTATGACGCTGAAACCATGGCGGCCCCAGTAGTGGTGGCCAAGGGCTATGACGATGTGGCCCAGCGCATCAAGGCCATAGCCCGAGAGCACGACATTACCATGGTAGAAGATGTTCCATTGGCCCGCGCCTTGGCTCGAGCCGTTGAAGTCGGTCACCCCATCCCTGGAGAGTTCTATCAGGGTGTGGCTCAGGTTCTCAGTCATGTCTACCGTCTCGAGGGCAAGCAGCAGCCGCAGCAGCAGCCACAGCCAGTAGGCTAATGCTGCGCGGGAGGGTACGGCGAGGACTGTTCTGGGCAGGCCGACTCAAAGCTCGCCATGGAAAAGGAATGCCCACTTCGCGGGGCATACTTTTAGTGCAGAAAGCGTCC
>REDP01000184.1 GCA_007693455.1 Planctomycetota bacterium
GAATACCCAGATTTTTCTATTACGTGAATTAATATCAGGCTCTTCCACTGCAAATCGAGCAAGATAGCTACAGGGTAGAAAATGGGCTTTTTTTGTCGATTTCTGGACCATCTAATTGTCCTTCCTGGTTGTTACAGTCAGGTAATCCCAACCACGGTGCCGCCATTTGATTCGTAAAAGACTCCCATGAGGTTCCATTCGTCTTGGACCGTAACGAGTGCAGTTGTTCCACGGTCCCATTCTGGGTGGAAACCCCTAAGCCGAACATATTCGGGAAATCCCATTTTGAGAAGTGGCTTAAGGCTACGAACTACCTCGGCTTTTTCAGCCTGAGTGACGGCACGCTGCTTATAGGTCTCATCCATATGAATTTGCCGAATGCGATGCAAAAGTTGATTAACCGGGATGCTTCGAGGGTCCAAATATTCCGCCTGCATATTTGGGGAGCTCTTTGATTTGAGTCCATCCTCGATGAGCGTGCGCACGATAGATGCTAAGGGTCGGCCCTGAGCCTCGGCCGTGCTCCGTAGGCGCTGTGCCAGCTCCGGAGGCATACTGATTGCAAGGGTTGTGGCCTTTTCGGCCTTTGTTGGTCTTGGAGTCATGATCCCATAATACCATTGATAGGAATAGAATCAATGGTTTTACTGAAGCCAACCGCTGTGGACTCGAGTTTCGCCCTATTTGATACATACATAAAACCATTAAATCATGTACTGCCGAATAGTTCTAAGTACAGCTATTGACACTGTACATTAACGATAATGATTGTGCATGACCTCGCCAGCACCTAAAAGGAGAATCCCATGCCATTCCGCTCAAATGAAGCCGCCGAAGTCGGCCGCCTACAGGCGCACCAGTATTTGATAAATCGCCTCCCTCATCACCTCAGGGCTGCCTCTGCAGAACGCCTTGACCAGATCATCAAAGAGTATGGGCCTGTCGTTGAGTCCTACCCGGATTGGCATCCTTTTATCTGCCATGATCTGGATGACCGTGGATCACCTCGTCAGCTAGGCCTGGGCACCAGGATTCGTGGCTTGGACCACAATATTTTCCTGCGCAATGCTGTCATTACCTGCCCCTATAGGGGACACCACAAAGAAGTCATAGAGACCGTGCAGGCGATGAGTGAGCTCGAAGACGAGGCCTTTATTGAAGCAGAAGAGCTTGAGGTCACATTCTATGGTGAAGGCACCGTGGCTATTCTGATTACCTGCCACTGGCGCAAGGAGAGCCGCAGTGGCTTTATTCCAAAGCCCATTGCAGTCGCACGAATGATTGAAAGCCAACTCCCTCTTCGCAGGCATGCCTGGGTCGTGAGAGGCGAGACATGGCAAACCATGCAGCACTATCTTCTAGGCCAGCCACATGGGAGCCGTTCCTCTCTGTTCGTGGATGAGGCCACTGGTCAGGCAATGAAGACGGTCTGGACTGCTCTGGTGGAGAAGGGCGAGGTGTTTGGCCCAATGATTAAAGATTAGCTTCCAAGGGCGATAATCGTGGGGTGGGATCCAGAAATCTGAGAACCGCAATTTCCGCCGTCCTGAACCGAGATGGGTTCCCTACATAGCTCCGAACCCTTATCGGAGATCCCATCATGAGTACACCCGTTCCCCTCGTCGCCATTGCTAGGGATGACCTGGAAGCCCTGTTACGAAAGCTGATCCGGGAGGAGCTGTCCAACATTCATGAGGTTGTTGGCGCAGATTCGGAATTGTTGAGCCCGAAGCAGGCTGCCAAGATGGTGCGGATCTCGGCTCAGTCGGTATACGATGCCATTCACGACCAGTCGCTGCCTGCCATGCGCAAGGGGAAGGCATGGCAGGTGGAGCGGGGTCAGGTGAAGGCGTGGCATCAGCGGCGCTTTGCCCAGGCCGATTAGGCTTGCTGGCGAGTGGGCTCCTTGTGCTGTTGGTCAGTGGCTGCATGCAGGGCCATGAAGCGGAAGTGGCCGTCCTTCCATTCCTTTACTTGCTTCCGGTACAGCTTGGCCCCACGGCTGTACTTCTGGGCCACCCGAATGTCTTTGTGGCCGAGGTACTCCATGACCTCAAAGTGCGACATACCGCTGACCGTCAGCAGGGCAGAACAGCAGTGCCGCAGGCGGTGAACAATGCGGCCTTGAGCCTGCACGCCGATGGTGGTGAGGTAGGTCTTGAACCCCTTGCTGGCGTCGTCCACGGTGGCCTTGGCCAGGGGCCCCTCTAAAATTGGCCCGGCTGGTTTAGCCAGGGGCTTGAGGAGGTCTCGCAGTTCGGGTTGTAGGGGCACCATGCGCCCGTCCTTGGTCTTGGTGACCTTGGCCGGGATGATCACCAGATCCTCTTCCCAGCGCAGCCAGCGCCATTGCGCCTGCAGCGCCTCATTGCTGCGCATGCCGGTGTAGAGCACCAAGACCGCAAACAACCACCAAGGATTGTGGCGATGCTGGGGGTCAACGATTTGGCAGAGTTCGGCGAAGCTGAACACCAGTTCGTTGCGCTGCTCCTCGTGCACCGTATCGCAGGCGACAAAGGGATTACGAAGGAGGTGGCCTTGGCGCACGGCGTAGTGGCCAATGGAACGCAGAGCCTTCAGGTAATAATTTTTGGTGCGAGCGGAAGCAGGCTTGGCCTGTCGTTGACCATACCTCTGCGCCGTCAACTCAGCCAGCCACGCTTGCGCCCGTCCGGGAATCAGCGGGTCGCTGAGTTTACGGATGCCAAACTCAGCCGCCTTCCGGGCCACCATTCGGATATGGCGCACATAGGCCGACGACTTGCCTAGCTGTTCACAGCGGCGTGCATACTGTTCGGCAGCCTGTTCGAGGGTTATGTCGCTAACCATGTCAGCGCCGGTAAGGTATTTTGCCCGTTGGCTCTTGGCCCAGGCTTCGCCCTCTCGCTGGTTGGTAAAGGACTTCGACAGGTAGCGCCGGGTATACGGATCCCGCACCCGCACCTTGTACCGCCCCCGGTATTTGCTGATCGTGTACCCCTGTTGTGACTTAGGCATGATGGATTCCCCCCTGGCCCGGAATTAGGCGAGCGTAGGTAGGGGTCCGGGGACAACTTGGGGACAACTTTTCTCCTGGTTCCCCTTGGTACGGGGAACCCAGAAGCGCTAAAACACGGGGTTTGGGGGCTCTGCGAGTCCCGCAAGACGAATTGCCATGCTGTAGGTCGTGAGTTCGAGTCTCATCACCCGCTCCATAAATAACCCCTGTAAGTGTAACAACTTACAGGGGTTATTTTTTTGGGCAGAAGGCCTCCTAGGGGGCGCTGCTCCCCAATCTGCTCCCCAATCTGCAGAGCTTTCCTGCAAAACGGTTGCACACCAGGGGGTCTCGGCCCGAGCCCTATCTAATCTACCGCTCACAATTTGGCATCACCTGTGCCTATCTTTCCATTTCTAGGCCAAGCACGGTCCTTATATCCATGCTCTGGCATGGGTTAGTACAAGCGGCACCTATGCGGAGAACGCGTCCGGATCACCTATTCTCCCTGCGCCGCCCGAACCAGGGCCGTGGGATCGATTCCGACCGGTGCAGTTGGTGGGATTTGGAGCGAGTCAGAGTGCACCTCCTTGTGCATCATCTTTGGCGTTGTAATATCACTCTTAACCAAAGGGAGACGAAGCTATGCCGGACCAAGACGACGAATTGGACATCCAGGATCTTTGTGATTTTCAAGGATGCACAGTGAGCGGAGCCGACAAGATTAGCCACACATGTGATTTCATTATCATCCATGTTATGGGCCAAGCGTTTCGTGGAGCTGCTGGAATACTTCGCTCACGCTGCAAACAACACTTCGAGCCCCCCAGGCGTTTGAATTAGCAGTACCGTCCTCCTTGCCTTCCTCATGGCTAGTGGCCAGAAACAGGATGCAGGGTAACTCTATAGAGGTACAATGACCAACTCTAAAAAGCCAAGGAGAAGAAAGCAATCAGTCGAGGCCAAAGAAGATCCTCCATATCGATCAGAAAGACACATCGTCCTTGATACAAACGTAATACGCGATTTGGCACATGGCACACCAGATTGGCTTGAAAATTTGGCTACGCTGGCTGAAGCCGGCCTAGAAATTTCGATTCATGATCTAGCAACGCTGGAGCTAACAACGGGCCTTTTGGATCATGTGGCTACTGGGAAATTCGGGGCCAAAGTCGACTACGTCGGAATGTGGACCAAGATTGAGCCAGTCCTATCAAAAAGGATTCCCGTCTGGCCTGGCAAAAATGACTGGCTGAACTTTTACCCGAACTCTCCCGACTCAGGCCACCCGACCGTTCGAAGCAGACTTGTTGACCTGCGACATCAATTTGAAGCTCTCAAGTCTAGCCTTAGAGCAGGTCGATTTTTACACACGAGATACATCAAGAATAAACAAGTATTCACCGCTGGAACTGAGGCAACATTCCGGTCCGCAGTCGACTTAGCAAAAATCGAGAAGGAAAAATGGATATCCTTAATGGATCGAGCGAAGGATTCAGCAGTTCAAGCCAGGGCAGATGGCGCAGAGCCCCTTTCGCTCGAAGTACTAACGGAAATTTCCCTCCGTCAATTGGAGAAGGAATTTCCACACATACCAGATGTCAGAGCCAGACTCGACTTGGCAATGCGCCATTTCGCTTGGTATCAGTACATGGTAGCAAAAGACCCAAAGGCGGGGCCCGTGAACCATAGGGCTACTAGTCGCGAAAACGATGGACTTGATGCATATCTTCCATTTGCCCTATTTTGGCCTTGCCACATCTTAACATCTGACAAAGGTGCACTTAGCCGAATGCAGGCGGTTGATTCACCGCAGGCAATGTATTTTCTCCACCCAAGTGACGCTCTGCGCTTGCTCCCTTCGTAAGAAGGTGACAGAAGGTCGCGCGCTACGTGCGTTGCTCCACTGCGCTTCCCGGCGAGTCGGGTCTGTTTTTCACTCACCACCGGATTAACCACCTTCAAGGGCAGCAGTCCTCATCTATTATGTGTGGCGCAAAAAAGGAACAGTTTCAATATTAGCGTCACGCAGGCTAGCAGGTCCAGGGTCAAGGCGTAGGACGCCACGTCGTATGTAATGGCACATGTGTTCCCCGCGCTAACAGTAGTTTGTAAACATTACCCCCTCCATGCTGTAGTGCGTGGAGGGGGTCATTGTTATACCAAGTTTGATCGTCCTCTGGTAATAGCGTTGATGTCCTCATCGTAACTGAGCAAGTGGCCATAATGTCGATGGACCATGCGGGTGTCACTGTGGCCGAGCCATCGGGCGACTTTGACATCGGATACGCTAGCGATGAGGAGGTTTGAGGCGAAGCTGTGCCGCATCCCGTACATGGTGATGGGCTTGCCACCAGCAGCCTTAACCAGTTCCATGATACGAGCCCAAACCTTCTTGGGATCGTAGCGATAGACCCACCCCTTACCTTCACGAGGGCGACCTTTCTTGCCAGGCTCCGGCTGCAATAAATAGCCATCGGCCTGTCTGTGTGGCTTTAAGAGGTCAAGCAGGGTATCCGAAATCGGAATGTCCCTTGCCTCACCGTCCTTCGGTTGCCATCCCGCATGGGGTGTGACCCTGGCTATCGGCTTTCCTGTAGGTGAGTCCAGGTCTAGGTCCTGCCAGCGCAGCATGACCGCCTCTTCAACTCGCAGCCCCAAGAAGCACCCAATGGCGACCAATAAGGTGGCCGTGGGTTGATGATGGTCCTGCTTGGCACAACGAATTGCCAACTCAACCTCCTGAGCTGTCCACCATTCCCGCCGCGACCGCATACCCGATGCTTCGCGGAGCTTTTTCACGGTGCGGTGTCGGTGGTTAGGTAAGTGCCCACAATCTGCGGCCCAATTGAGATAGGTTTTCAGTACACCAAGAGCCGGATTGATGGTGGGCGCACCAAGGCGTTTAGACAGCCTGGTTAATGCGGCTGTAATCGCCTCCGGTGTGATTGACTCCAACGGTGTATCGTTACCTAGTTCATCTCGCCACAGTTGCAGCCGGTAGCGGTCCCGACTGTTAGTGGAGGCGGCCACCGTGGGGCGGCGTTCCTCGTACAAGTAATCGAAGAGCTGGCCAAGGGTTCGCAGTTGACCGCCATTATCTCGTTCAGTTAGGCTTACAGTTTCTTCTGCCTCCAGTAATCGTTCGTCCCAAGCCTCTTGCCAACGAGCACATATTTGGCGCAGTTGGCGTTCCACGGTAATGGCCATAGGGGCAGGGCTGAAAACAATCCTAAACTGGCGGCCATGAGCACTGAGGTCGTCCTGCTTCTTGGGAAACATCCATCGTAGTGCCGCTTCGGGTCCGGATGCGACAAGTTGGTATCTATCACGCATCCATCGCGAGGTCAGGGTGACGTCGCCGAAAGGAGTGCGTTGTTTTCGTTGTGGCATCGAGGTGTGCCTGACCAACGATTTCTCCTGTGGTGCAGTTAAGAGGTCGGTGGTCATAAACCACCGCCCTCGGTATAATTGTGAATGAACGCATCTAGTGCCTGTGCATCATTTTGACTTTGATCTATGGATGATGCAACAAATGCGTGCACATCCTCCCAGCGAAAGCGCAGGCTACGACCAGTCAATCGTACGCAGATCAGGTCTCCCCTATCCACGCAACGACGGACGGTTCTAGTCGAACAATTAAGATGTTCGGCCACTTCAGTGATAGTTGCCAGTTTTTCTTGAGTGCCCATTGTAGCCCCAGAATTACGGGGGTTGAGTAACGATATATTATATGGGCGCGACCGGGATGGTGGGCTTGGGCTTGGCCGCTGATACATCCCATTATGGATGTCGTCTGCCGCGCCGTCAACGATTTTTCCGAAGGTTTTCCGCATAAACAAAGGGTTTTTCAAGCAAAGAAGGGTTGTGGTAAGCCATCAATCCGGGCATTTAATCAACGAAGTGAATTCCCCTTCCCAAGCCAAATGCACTTAGGAAGGGGTAATCGTCATACTAAGCTCAATACCGTATCCCAGGCTTTAGCCTTGAGGCTGGCACCTGAACCCATGGTGGCACTGACTAAGCGTGCCTCGTCACTGCTACCCCCATCAGTGGTACGGGTAACGCGATCATGATCGATGTATTCGACGACACTGTGACAACATGGTCTTCTCGGCTTAACCGTGCTCGACCCATTTGGCTGTGGCACAGTGACTTCCCTCCGGTGGACCAAGGATCTGGGTTGGACCTTGCCCGTTGAGTCTTGTCTCACATCATCCTAATTGCCTCTCAGTTCCCCATCGATCTTCGGAAGGAACGGCATGGATAACCTCATCGGCCAGTTGCGCTCGGCCATTGCCTGGCGAGTACTCTGTGAGTTATATCGTCGTCACGACCGACCTGGGCGACACTTGGCAGTCCAGTTGCTCCACCCTTGTGGTGGGCAGGCAACTATGCTTTGCCTAATGCTGCAGAACGACATTCCCGCCAGTCCTGATGCCTTTGTTCACGAATCCTTGCTGCACATGAGCCTAAGCGGTGGTGGCGTGCATTTGTGCGCCGCTCAGTCTGGGCCCGAGTTAATCATTGAGGACTTTGTCGGCATGGTGTTGCGCGAGGGTATGTCGTCATTACTTGATAGGCTTGGTCGAGCACTGAACCTTCCGGCACCACCTAAACTATTGCCGGCGACTACTCCACAGTCTTTGTGCTACCGTGTCATGACCAGGATTGCTGAGCGCCATGCCTTAGATCGCTCTGGGGTACTATTTCAATGCGGATATGTGGACACCGCTGGCGATGGTTCTGGAATTCACCCACACTTACAGCTGTTCTCATCCCTGCATTCTATATTTCCAACTGGCGTGAGCACGGTCCGCGTCCAAATGGGGTTGGCCCATTGGATAATCGCCCGCACAAAAAATGCTTTAACCGCAGATGAGCCCCTGGGCGTCCTTACTACTGATGTCCAATTGCATCTATTATCCGGCCAAGTTGTTGATTGCTGGGGGCGATTCAATGAACTTAACCGGGATGTCGATAGACTTTCATGGTGGATAGAAGGTCAACTTGGCATGCACTGATCCTGTTATGCCCGAAAAAGATCACAGCTCCTTGAAATCGGCACGTTTCGATAGTCACTGGGCCCATCATCCCTCGTATTGACTACGTTGCCAATAGGTCGACGGGCTTAGGATTTAGGGGTGGGGGCGGCAACCCACTCAGCTTGTTAAAGTTTACCAGCCTGAGGACTTCGTGATTCAGATGGCCCTTAGGCTCCTTCTTGGGGGGCTTGAGGGAAGCAGAGCGGGTTTACAGCCCGATCCTCAGGACATCGCCGGTCATGTCGCATAGGACGTGGAGTCCAGAATCCGCTCAAGCACCTGGGAATCCTCACGGGGAGGATACGGCAACGTGCTGGCCCGTGCTGCCAAGATCGGCATGATTAACGACGACACATAGCTCTGCAAGATGTGCAGCGACAACATCCACTGTTCAAGCGATGGCTGACCGATATAGTCTATAGTATACGGACGGATCAAATCGACACCACCCAATCAGTCTGAGAGTAAACTGCATTGGGGTCATAGGAAGGGCGCTTGATACGTGAAGACGATTCGAATCTCGAAGGAGTTGTCCTACTCGGGCATTGAAGCATTTCTGGCCCAACTGAATGAGGGACCGACTCAGATCGTCATTCCCGGCAAGATACAGATGGGTGGAGTTGCCGGTCTCGACGCTAGGCTCATGCAGCTTTTAATAACTGCCTTTATAGGCAATTCGAGCAATTGTCTCCGACTGTACATGGAGAAGGCATCCTTAGAAGATCAGACCGCAGTTCGGATGATGGAGAAGGCATTGTGGATTGGCGCAGTATGGGCAGCGCCGGAAGTTCTACGATGGAGCAAAGGTGAATCCGGCTGCGCTCAGCCAATTGAGAGAAACCAACTTCTCACGTTGGGTAAGTCAACAATGGATGACCTAGACAGTCTGCACCCGCGTATAAAGGGACGGCAATTAGAGGCCGTTTTTCTCGAGGGATCGAAATCGAAAAACTACCTTGCATCGTTCTATGCCGATTCAGTGCGCCACAAAGATGCCTTGAGTTTGCCAGGCAACATAGATGGATCACTGAGAACTCGGTCTGAATATGTTGACTTGGTCCTCAAAGTTGCGGGTGCCGAAGTTCATGGATCATTAACACCTTCGGTCATTGAGGCTGTTGCACACTGCCTACGTGAACTCATGGAGAACTCCGATGTTCACGGGATGTCTACTGCTAACTCCGATTCCATCGAGCGAGGCGTACGATATGTCGCCATTAAGGTTAAGTACCTCCGGTCAGATAAGGCAGCGGATGTCTTTGGCGATGATGTGTTCCTACAATCATACGGCGAGTCGATGGTAAGCTCGGACAAAACAACCACGCCAATACTAGAGGTTTCAGTGGTCGACAGCGGCCCTGGCATACCGGACTGCCTAAGGCCGGTTTTCGAAGGTGGAGGAGAGGCTGTGCCAGATTCGGTCCTCATTAAAAAATCATTGGACCGCGGGGTTACTTCGCTGCTCGGGCCGGGAAAGAGACACGGATTCGGCTTATTCCACCTCTCTCGCCACCTGCAGAGGAATGGCGGATTGGCAACCATTCGATCTGGAACTGGGCGCTTTGATCTGCGCTACGGCAGCGATGTCCCAATAGTCAACCACCAGGACAACCTTGCGCCAGTTCGGGGTACCTCTGTGACCATCATGATGCCTGTTCGGGAAAAGTGAGGTAATCATGATACACGGAACTAGATATTCTCACGAATTAAACGAACGTTTTTCATTTCTC
>REDP01000199.1 GCA_007693455.1 Planctomycetota bacterium
ATAGAATCGAGCTTGCGAGATCGGCCTGGAGCCACTCAAGCCCCTTCGGGGTAAAAGGGGGAGCTCGAGGGGGCGACTGGCGCAGGGCCGATAGAATCGAGCTTGCGAGATCGGCCTGGAGCCACTCAAGCCCCTTCGGGGTAAAGAGCGCGGATCCTGCGACCAGAAAAACGCCTTGGCTAGACCCCGCAGCGCAGCGAGGAGTCACGCCAAGGCCGGGAGCGGGTCTATTGCTGGAAAATCCAATGATACACTTTTTACGTTTGTAGCCGCGGTTAACTAGCCAGATTTTTTCTCTAACTCCCGCAGCTAACCCCTGCGGGATATTTTTTTGGCTGCACCCAAGCTTCGGCAGCGCGCGTGAAACATCTCGGCGGGCAGCCCGGAGGGAGGGACGATGTCCCTCCTCAATGGTGGTGCGCGCATAAGGGGTGCTGATTTCACCACCACGGTGACTGCGTGCACAACGCTCATGATGGGCCTCCCGAGCCACCCCCGCGATTGATGTTTTTGTCACGCTACGGTATGGGCTATACAATCGAGCTTGCGAGATCGGCCTGGAGCCACTCAAGCCCCCTCGAAACCAACGTCAACGCAAGCCGGCGGCCTTGCGGACTCGGTCCATTACCTGGCTGGCGCGTTCGCGGGCGGCGGCGGCGCCACTCGCTAGGGCGGCGTCGACTTCGTTGGGATTGGCGAGTAGCGCTTTGCGGCGTTGCCGAGGTTCGGCGAAGACCTCCATGATCAGTTCAAAGAGGGCTTGTTTGGCATGGCCATAGCCCAGGCCGCCGTCGCGGTAGCGTGCTGCCAGGTCTTGGCTGCGGGGGTCTTGGCTACCGACGATGCCAGTGAAGATTTTATACACGGTGCAGGTCTCAGGATCCTTGGGTTCTTCCTGCGGTGTGCCGTCGGTGACGATCTTCATAATGCGCTTGCGCAGGGGCTTTTCGTCCATGAAAGGATCGATGGTATTGCCGTAGCTTTTGGACATCTTTTCGCCATCAATGCCTGGTAATACCTGGGCGTGTTCTGCAAGTCGATACGCGGGGAGTTTGAAGCATTCGCTGTCGGTATGATAGTTGAATTTTTGCGCCAAATCACGAGTGATTTCAATGTGTTGAACCTGATCCTTACCCACAGGAACTAGGTCGGCGTCAACGATTAAAATATCGGCAGCCTGTAGAATGGGGTAGGTGTAGAGGCCCACCGATGCTGAAAGTCCGCGTTCCACTTTGTCTTTAAAACTTACCGCCTTATCCATTAAATGCTTGGGGCAGACACAGGAAAGAATCCAAGCAAGCTCGCTGACCTCAGGAACATCCTGCTGCAAATAGAGGTGGCAGCGTTGCGGGTCCAGGCCAAAGGCGAGATAATCCACTACCACTTGGCGGGTATTAGCGCGGAGCTCTTCACCTCTCAGAGTGGTGAGAGCGTGATAGCTGGCGACAAAGATAAAGAGATCGTGCTGTTGTTGGAGATCAATAAATTGTCGAATGGCACCAGCCCAATTGCCAAGATGTAGTTGGCCTGAGGGTTGAATGCCGGAGAGTACCGTTGCCATAATGAAAATCTATTCCTTGAAAAGGATGCATTTAGCGCTGCATGAGGTATATATGAGCGTTGTAGAGCAGGAAGCCCAAGAGAATAACCGTATAGACCATGCCGCCATCAATCTGGCCTTGGCCAGCATGAAAGCGCCAGAGTAAGAGTAAAACCACAAAAACGACGGCAAGATAGAAGCATAATTGATGAACCAGCTGCCAGGGCACTTTGAACAGGCGAAGAAGATGATAGAGGAATTGCCCCCCGTCTAAGGGGAAGATGGGCAGACTATTGAATACCCCGAGCCAAAAATTTATGACAATCGTGTAGACAATGAATTCTCGGAGAAGGGTGGCTTGTCCACCATCGATCAAGAGGTCTGGGCGGTAGTGTGCTAGGGCGTAAAGGCTGCCGAGGCCAATGCCGTAGAGAGCAAAGCTGACTGCTGGACCAGCTGCCAGGATAAACATTTCACCAACGGGACGATCGTGGTTGCGCTGGCTAGAACACAGGCCACCCATGGCCCAGAGGGTTATGGTAACATCGCGCGCGCCCAGGATCATGGCGGCAAAGCCATGGCCGAGTTCATGCAGCAAAATGGCTTTCACCAGAACCGCGAGGAGGAGAATGATGGCGACAATATCGGCACCGCCGCTTCCCGTTGGAGCCCACATCCAGGCAAGAAACACCAAAATAATGGCGCTCGGGTGGATAAAGAGGGGGACGGGGCCAAGGTTGCCCACATACGCGGCGCCTGAACGATCAATCATGGCGGCACCTTAGATCGCCTTGGCGGCGACACAAGGTAGGGTGCTTGAGGGCTGTGCCAACGGCCCCTGAATCAATCCGTACTATACATATCCAGTTAGTGTGGATTGGAGCTTGCGTAGGCCCCGCCCAGCGCTATGTTCCGCGCCCTCGCAACACAATACTTTTTACAAAGGTGCCCGACATGGCCACGGTCCGTATTCCAACTCCCCTACGACCCTTTACAGGCGGCAAAGAAGAAGTCGCTATTGCTGGCGCGACGGTCGCCGAACTGGTTACCAACCTCGGTGAAGCCCATCCTGACCTCAAGGCACGGATTTTGACTGCTGAGGGTGGTGTTCGCCGTTTTATTAATCTTTATGTTAACGATGCCGATATCCGTACCCTCTCGGGTGTTGATACAGCCGTCACTGACAACGACACCGTGGCCATAGTTCCTGCCATTGCAGGTGGCTGAGTCGGCTCGTTAACGGATTGTAGCGCCCATCCCCAAGGAGGCCCCTATGCCTGGTTATCGTGATTGGTTAGCACAGCTGCGAAGCTCTATTCCTGAACTTCAGCCCGATGAAGTCAGTGAATACATCGAGGATGAAGAAGACTTCATTCTTCTCGATGTGCGTGAATCGGATGAAGTGCGTGGCGGCACCATTCCTGGAGCCAAGCATCTGCCCAAAGGCTTTTTAGAGCTCAAGGCCGAAAGCATGGTGCCCGACAAGGATGCAAAAATTGTCGCCTATTGTGCGGGTGGCGTGCGTTCGTTATTTGCCGCCGAGTCCTTGCAGAAAATGGGCTATACGGATGTGGCGTCCATGGCAGGTGGTTTTGGCCGTTGGTCGGACATGGGCCTTGCGGTGGATAAACCCTTCACCCTTTCTGATGCGGACCGTGAACGCTATTCCCGCCACTTGAATATTCCCGAGGTGGGGCCAGAAGGCCAGGCTAAGTTGCTGCAGTCAAAGGTGTTGCTTATCGGTGCTGGTGGTTTGGGCTGCCCTACGGCCCAGTATCTTGCGGCGGCTGGTGTCGGCACCATTGGGATCCTTGATTTTGACGTGGTGGATGAAAGTAATCTGCAGCGGCAAATCCTTCACACCACCGAGACTGTGGGTATTGCCAAAACCGAATCGGCCAAGCAGGCTCTGCATAAGCTCAATCCTGCAATCAAGCTGGTGACCCACGAAGTGCGCTTGGATAGCAGTAATGTGGAAGAAATTTTTAGCCAGTATGACTATGTGGTGGATGGCACCGATAACTTCCCCACGCGCTACCTCATCAATGATGCCTGTGTGCGCTTGAAGAAGCCCAATATCCATGGTTCGGTGTATCGCTTTGAGGGCCAAGTGACGGTGTTTGCTCCGTCCTTGGGGGGACCGTGCTACCGTTGCTTGTACCCCGAGCCGCCCCCACCAGAGCTGGCACCCTCCTGTGCTGAAGCGGGTGTGCTGGGGGTATTGCCGGGTATTATTGGCTGCCTGCAGGCCATGGAGACCATTAAGCTGATTATTGGTGCCGGTGATGCCTTGGTGGGCAAGTTGTTGACCTATGATGGCCTGAAGAATCGCTTTGAAATCAAGACCCTGTTTAAGGATCCAGAATGCGCCTACTGTGCCCCCGGTAAGCCTTGGCCAGGGTATGTGGATTACGAATTCTTCTGCGCCAATCCCCTCTAAAAGCGTGAAAGCAAAATGCTATGAGTCAGCCCATTGAGCACGATCCCCGCTACCAGGCATTTCATGAGCAGGTGCCCTCCCTTGGACTGATTGGCAATACGCCAATGATAGAGCTTCCGGTATTGCGCGATGAAGCTCCTGATTTCCGAGTATTTTCTAAGCAGGAATGGCGCAATCCCGGGGGCAGCCTCAAAGATCGTCCGGTCAAACGTATGCTCCTTGAGGCGATCCTCGATGGTCGCCTCACCAAGGATCGCGTTATTCTGGATTCCAGCTCGGGTAATGCGGGTATCGCCTATGCCATGATTGGGCGCGCCTTGGGTTATCGGGTAAAACTCTACGTTCCCGCCAATGCCAGCGAGGAGCGTAAGCTACGTTTGGCTGCGCATGGGGCTGAGGTGGTCTATACTGATGCCATGAAGGGCTATGACTTTGCCCTAACGAGCTGTCACGATGAAGCACATCAGCATCCCGATCAGTATTTTTTTTCCAATCAGTATGCCAATGACAATAATTGGCTAGCCCATTACTACGGTACGGCTGAAGAAATTATTCGCCAAACCGATGGCAAGCTCACCCATTTTGTTGCTGGCGTTGGTACTGGTGGCACGATTACTGGGGTGGGGCGTCGCCTCAAAGAGTTTAATCCCAAGATCAAGGTCATTGCCATTCTGCCCGAAAGCTTCCCCGGCATTGAAGGGCTTAAGCCCCTCGAGCGCCCGGAGGATATTCGTCCTGACATTCTTGATGAATCGGTGATTGATGAGTGGGTGCCGATCACTGCAGAAGATGCTTATGATGAATGCCATGGTTTGGCCCAGCACGGATTGTTTGTGGGGCAAAGCTCAGGAGCCTATTTGGCAGGGGTGCGCAAGGTGGCTCGTCGTGATCGTGCGGGCTTGTGCGCGACGATTAGCTGCGATATCGGCGAGCGCTATTTTAGCGCGAGTTTGTGGGCGCAGTAGGCGCGCTATACTGGTTGCCGAGAAGTCGGCGATAATAGCCGTTCACCATGGTATTGGTGGGGGCCACCAGGGCAGAGGTGCGCAGGGTGCGGTACACTTCAGCTCGGCTAATTTTGACTTTGTGCTGGGGGTCGAGTAAACGCGGATCGTGTCGTGCACGGCTTAAGGTGCGCACCGCAAAATAGAGTGGGGTGAGACAAAAAAGGCGGATGCGGTAGGCGCTGCGGGGGATGGTTTGGCAGTACATGAGGGCATCATCGAGGTGACGCTGCGCCTTGTTGATGAGCCGCGCCATCACTGCTTTCGCCGCATCTGTATGGCTTGGATTAAGCAGTTGCTCGGGACTGGTGCCCAGTTCCTCGCATAAACGGCGCGGGACAAAGCTCCACCCTCGCTGCGAGTCATCGGCCACATCTTTGATAATATTGGTGAGTTGCAGGCCTAAGCCAAAGCTGGTGGCGAGTTGTTTCATGCGCACATAGTGGCGCTGGGTGAGTCGTGGGTGATGGATGGCAAAAAGTTCCGTCAGCAGATGGCCTACCGTGCCCGCGACAAAGTAGCAGTACTGATCAAGATCGCCGAGATCCATAAGTGCTTGCATGCCGTGGGCGTTGGGTTGCAGGCGGCTATCACAGCTAAAATCGGCCATGCCTTGGCACATCTCGACTACCCACGGGGCAATGGCCCTTCGTGATGCCGAACGCAGTTGCCGATATTCGCGCAGCACCCGATCGCCATGGATGACCAATTCCTGGTCTGGGCCAATCTGTTCGAGATGGGAAAAAACCTGGGCAATGGCGGCCATGCTCCCACTGTCCAGGTGCTCGGCAAAGGCATGGAGCAGACGATACTTTTCTTCATTGGCGAGTTCGGGCGCATCTTCAATGGTATCGGCAATGCGGCAGAGCAGGTAAGCAATGAGTACTTCGTAGGCGAGTCGCCGCGGCAGTAAATTAATACAGGCGGCAAAGGTGCGGCTTACCAGGGGAAGCATGCGTCGGCAAAATGCGGGATCATCGGTCATGGGAGTTCCTGTGGCGGCCATAAAGGGTCACCGGCCTGGTTGGTGATGCGTTCTAGACGAGCGTGCATCAGGGCGTGATCGTTGCCCAAGCGGTAGATCACCCCCTGCTGGTCGGCCCACAAAGATAGCATACGCTCTCCATGGTGAAAGACCTCCACGCGGAGGCAAGGCATGGGTCCTGCTGCAGTCGGGAGCGACTCCTGTGAATCGACGACAAAGAGGTATGAGCTGCTGGTGACAAAGGGAGGGGTCGCTGTCGCTTGTAGGATGGGGAGACTAAAACGATCGCCAACCGCAAGATCAGTAGGTAGCGCAAGTGCAGGATGAAATGCCAGAGCATGGGTTCCCCCGACATCCTGGAGATGAAAGGGGCGGCGATTCTGGTCGCTCAAGATAATCTCGCCGTCCAGGCCGTGGTGGCTGAAGGAGCCAATAATGTCAATAATGGTGCGGGCAAAGCGCAGATTGCCACTCACCCCCACGGGACGCCAGCGGTCATCAATTTCCAAGCGCATGTCCACGCGTAGGGTGCTATCGATGCCCCAGGTATTCAGCGCCATAAGCTGCGGGATACCATGGTCACGGTCCAGGCGGAAGCTGCTGTCAACGGTATAGAAGGTATCCAGAAAGCCCAGGCGCTGGGAGAAGGAGCCAATACTGTTTTGGGGGTTGTCGGGTGTGGGCATACGCAGGCTGTAATGATAGACGCGGTCTTGGTGCTCCATAAGAATGTGCGGCGTATCGCCCAGCGGGGCGCCGATGATGCGGCGTTGGAGATGCGGCCAAACATAGATGAGATAGGATCCTAAGGCAGCAACGATGAGTGCCATCCGCAGCCACCACCAGCCTGTTTTCTTCCGCTCGGCGATCACCTGAAACCGCCTGCACCCATGCCGAAAAGTGCGAGATTAAATAAGACGCGGCGTTCCAGATCGCCCCCGTTTTCGTCCCATTCCCATTCGACACTGATTCCCGCTTCACCATCGACAAACGAGCGCGTGATCGATGCCCCAATCACATCAAGATCGCGCCCTTCTGGGCGCATGGTGGTTTCGCCTCCTAGGGTGTAACGATTGCCGATCAGACGCGCCCTGGCTTGATGTTCCCAGTCGCGTTCTTCCAAGTCTATGGCAGAGGATTGCCAATGCAGTTCCACCCGCCGATGCACCAACCAGCGCGCACGTAAGGCAAGACGGGAGAAATCATCGGCAATAAAGTCGTAGAGCCCTTCACTTTCCAGGCGCAAGGTTGCTGTTGGGTTAAGGGTCAGTCGCCATTCGATATCCACCAAAGGGGTACTACTGCGCATTTCGTCGCCACCCACAGTGGCCTCGCGATCTTCGTTGCGTAAGGCCCAGCGAGCAATGACATCGGCAGACACAATACTGCGACGATTGCGAAAGAGGCTGGTGTTCAGCCCCAGGGTGCCCAGCCAGCGATCCTCTGGTAGGCTGCTGCGGCGCCCGCCAAAACCCAGGTCAACCCAGTCATCTTCGGCAACGCCATACTGATTCCAGACGATATCCGCACCTAAGCGTGGGGTGAGAATATGGCGATATTGAACGTCCTGGTCGCCCCAGGTGCGGGTCATGCGCAGGCTTATGCCAGCATCACTATACGGCTGCCAGCGATGCTGGGAATCCACTGTGACATCACTCAGTTCGCTGATCGTTGATGCGGGGTCATCGTGGTCGCCGCCACTGCGCTGCCATTCACGACGTCGTCCGTCGCGCTCCCACAAACCGCGCATGCCATGGCGCATATCAATACCCAGTCCACCCCACCACTGACTGGCGTCAGTAGCCAGATCATAGGTATAGCGATCACCATGGGCCTGGGACCATCTTCCCCCATCCCGTTGGCGCTGGGGGGTCTCGCGCCGCAGTCGTTCGGCCCAGCCCGATGCATCCAAGTGCAGGGGGCCAGCAATACTCACCGCTGGAGCGACCAACTGCACCCCCAGTTCGCGCTCCGTTTGATTCAGGTTGGGATGGGTTTTCCACTCGGTATCAACCACGGTGGTGCCCCAGGACGTGCTATGTGCTGCCGCTACCCCTTGCCGCGCAATGGGATCATGATCCAGCTCTGGCTGCATAAAGTCATTGCGAAAGCGTTCGCTGGGTGCCAGACGATCGCCACTGTCTTCTGCTGTACGAGGATCAGCATCAGGAATACTAACGTAGCGGGCGTAAAGGCTGCTGCCGTCGTGTGACCAGCGATGCTCGGCATCAACGACTGTGGCTGCTCGGCGTTGAACGGGGTCTGATTCGCCAGGAATATAGACCTTTTCATCAGGCATATGATACCACAGTGCACGACCGTCACCTGCAAGAGGATGTCGCCAGCGGTAGAGTAAGCCGTATGCTTCTCCAGCCCGGTGATAGGTATCAAAGCGCGCCGCCAGGCGTGAGCGCCAATACGCCGGTTTTCTCTTGGCGTCCCCCTCATCATCGACTCCATCGTCAACCGAGCCCATGGGTATAGGGGGAAGACTGCTGCCGATCCAGGATTGCATATAATAGCCAAGTCGGCTGGAGCGGCCCCAGCGGTAGCGCGTCCAGGGGTAATTGAGGCGATAATCGCGATACAGGACGGGAAGCCATAGCACTGGCATGCCAGCAAGACGAATGCGCGGATTCCACCATACCAGATCTTCGGCCTGCGCCTCAAACCCCCTTCGCCGGCTTGAAGGGAGATCGCGCAGATTAATGACCAATGAGCTCGCGCGAAAGCTCACCACACCACCAAAACCGCCATCACCATGAACATCGCGCAGCACCAAGCGATCGGGGCGTATGGCTAAGTGCTCTGCTTGTATCCGCGCGAGACCGCCATCGGACATGCTCAGCCAAACCATAACGTTTTCCGCATCGCCATAAAAGGGAATACGCCCTAAGGCTTCCCCGTTTTCGTCCAGGAGTCTGCCAGCCTCATCGCGGCTATGGGGAACGTGTCGCAGACCCAATTTATCGGCGTGGATGCGAATGCCAGTTATGCGCAGATGAGTTCGCATTTCCGGACTGCGATCACGTTCATCAAAGGTTTCTTGATCGGGTGCGATGCTGCCCGAGGCCAAGCCGACACTTTGCTGATCACCAAGCCACTGCTGGCGGTCCACGCCCTCTGGCCCGAGGATCATAACTACCTGATCACTGGCATAGAGTTCATCCCCAATGTGGTCCCAGCGCAGAGCGTTACCCGCCAAGATCCATCCATCCTCCTCGGTGATGAGGACAAAGCCCTGGAGGGCATGTAGAACCCCTTCGGCATCAATGCGCGGCGCTGGGATGTGGGCAGTGATCGCCCCCAGGCGCATGCCGTCTTGCCACTCAGTCGCTGGAGGATCCGGTGTCTCCAGCGCCGCCTCGGGGGCAGGCAGGCACAGTGCAGTGCTCCCCAAGAGGCAGGCCAGTGTCGAATACCGCAGCGAGCGGACAACGCAATGCAGGGGTGTCACGCGTCGGGATACGGTTCAAGGTCGGCTTCGGTGAGAGTCCCCAAAATATGTTTTTTCTTGAGCTCACGGGCGGTGTCACGATCAATGGGACCAATGCGCCTACCCAGTAAGGTGACAATCATCGCATCGCCAGAGTTAGAGCGCGAGGCTGTTACCGATTGAGTGGAAGCTGACTGCTTGGGCTCCGGCTTGGGCTCCGGCTTGGGCTCCGGCTTGGGCTCCGGCTTGGG
>REDP01000293.1 GCA_007693455.1 Planctomycetota bacterium
CGAAGTCGCCGTCCATGGCTTGGGTGGCGCGCTTGATAATGCTGTGGGTTTTGCGCACCAGGGATTGATCGGCCTGGGCACGCTCTCCTGCGGGAATATCGGCGGCGCGGCCGCTAAAGGCTGTGGCTTGACTGATCACTGGCACATTATCCACGCCGAGATGCCACAGCCGGCGCAGGAATTTAAAACAGCCGCTGACTGCTTGATCATTCCATAGCAGTTCCTTTTCTGGCGGTGCGGCAAAGAGAATAAAGAGGCGGGCGGTGTCGGCGCCGTATTCGTCAATGAGCACCTGTGGGTCGACGCCATTGTTTTTGCTTTTGGACATTTTTTCCACGCGGCCCACGTCCACTGCTGCGCCGGTGCTTTTCAGGGTGGCAGCGATGACCGCGCCCTTGTCGTCGCGTTCGATATGGACGTCTTCGGCGTAGTGGTAGATACGCTTGCCGTCTACCAGGGAGGAGAAGGTTTCTTTGACTACCATGCCCTGACAGAGCAGGCGCTTAAAGGGTTCGCGCACCGTGGAGTAGCCCATATCGCAGAGGGCCTTTTGGAAAAAGCGGGCGTAGAGGAGGTGCATACAGGCGTGTTCGATGCCCCCAATGTAGCAGTCCACCGGCAGCCAGTGGTCGACACGGGCGGGGTCCAGCGGGCCTTGGGCGTTGGCGCAGGTATAGCGGGCAAAGTACCAGCTGGACTGGACAAAAGTGTCCATGGTGTCGGTTTCCCGACGCACGGGCTCTTCGCCACGGGGGCCGCGGATGGTGAGGGGCTGGCCGTCGCTGGTGGTGGTGCTCCAGCTGGGGTGTTTTTCCAGGGGGTTTCCACTGCCATCGAAGGTGACGTCTTCGGGTAGCTGCACCGGGAGATCCTGAATGCGTAGGGGCACTGCTCCGGATTCTTCGCCGTAGACGTAGGGGATGGGATTGCCCCAGTAGCGCTGGCGGCTGAGGCCCCAATCCCGGTAGCGATAGGTGGTGCGGTGACGGCCGTGGCCGTGTTCGGCCAGCCAATCGGTAATGGCAGTTTTGCCGGCTTGACTGTCCTGGCCGTCAAAAGCGCCGGAGTTGATCAGGGTGCCCGGGTCAACCCAGGCAGCTTCCATATCTGCGGTCGGATCTTGCTCGGGGCCCAGGATGACCCGCTTGATGGGGATGTCGTAGCTGCGGGCAAAGGCAAAGTCGCGGCTATCGTGGGCTGGCACGGCCATTACCGCGCCCGTGCCGTAGTCGGCCAGGACAAAGTTGGCGATATAGATGGGGACGCGTTCTTGGTTGACCGGGTTGATGGCGTAGGCACCGGTAAACACCCCTTTTTTCGGGGCGTTTTCGCCGGTGCGCTCTTCGGCGCTTTGTCCGGCCAGCTCGTCGCGCAGGGCCTGCACCGCGGCGCTCTGCGCGGGGGTGACCAGGCGGTCCACCAATTGGTGCTCCGGGGCCAGGGACATAAAGGTGACGCCAAAGACGGTGTCCGGGCGGGTGGTAAAGACGGTAATGCGGCAATCGTCCTGGCCTTCGACCCGGAAATCTATTTCGGCACCGTGGCTGGGGCCAATCCAATGGCGCTGCTGGGTGCGCACCGCCTCCGGCCACTGGTTGAGCTGATCGAGACTGCTGAGTAATTCTTCGGTATAGGCGGTGGTGCGCAGGAACCACTGGGGGAGTTCCTTTTGAATAACCGGGGTGCCGGTGCGCCAGCATCTGCCATCCACCACCTGTTCGTTGGCAAGAACGGTATTCAGCCCCGTAGACCAATTGACCACACTAGACTTGCGATAGACGAGGCCCTGCTCTACCAGATGTAAAAAGAGTTCTTGTTCGCGGTGGGCGTAACCGGGATCGGAGGTGGCAAATTCGCGGCTCCAGTCGTAGCTAAAGCCCATGCGCTGTAACTGAGAGCGCATATAGTCGATGTTTTGATAGGTCCATTTGCCGGGATGCACGCCGCGGTCGATGGCGGCTTGTTCGGCCGGCAGGCCAAAGGAGTCCCAGCCCATGGGGTGCAGGACGTGTTTACCGAGCATGCGTTGATAGCGCGCCACGGCATCGCCGATGGAGTAGTTGCGCACATGCCCCATGTGCAGTTTGCCACTGGGATAAGGGAACATTTCCAGGACATAGTAGCATTGCTCACGGGGGAGGTCATCCCGGGCCGTATAGCAGCCGCTGGTGTGCCAGTTCTGCTGCCATTTGTGCTCGATTGCCTGTGGATCGTAGCTCTCAGATACGCTCATGGCCTGCCTCTCCTTACGTGATGAATCACCAGCGGGGCTGCAGGCTAGCCTGCAAGCTGGAATTGCCAAGAGAGGTCCGCCTACCGGCGGCACAAGGCAATGGCACCGAGCAATCCTTGAGCCCCCCATTATGCGCCTGTCCCCCTTTTTGATATTTGCAGCCTGTCCCTATCTTTTTTGTTGTGGGGAGTGGTTTGCTTTCGCTTGTGTTTGCTGGTGGGGAGGCTAAGGTGTTGGGGCTATGCCTGGTCTTATCGACAGCATGATCTCCACTATTCACCTTCCCCACAGCGTCATTGAGCGGGCGCAGGCGGCTCCGGTACGTACCGAGGCCAATACACCTGTGGGCAGGGATGATCGTGCGGATATTTCCATGGCAGGACGTTTGGCCCTGGCTCGCGAAGCTGATAGCATGCCATCTGAGCGTCCTCCCGAAGGCAGCAGCTTGGCCTATGCGGCAAGCCAGGAGCAAGAGGGCTCACAAACCGCCGTCGACACACCGTACAGCGACGATGACAGCACTCGCAGCGCCCCAGCTGAGGAATCGCCCGAGGCCGATCCCGATGTCCCCACCGCCGCTGATGGTAGACCTCTGTCCGAGCAGGAGTTACAACAGCTCCAGGAACTCCAGGATCGAGATCGCGCCGTGCGCGCGCATGAACAAGCCCATGCCGCTGCCGCTGGATCTTTGGCCTTGGGCGGTCCAACGTATAGCTACCAGCGCGGCCCCGATGGACGCAACTACGCTATCGGCGGGGAAGTGAAGATTGATACCAGTCCTGTTCCTGGTGACCCCGAAGCCACCATTCGCAAGATGGATCAAGTACGCCGTGCAGCACTAGCCCCAGCGGATCCCTCTCCGGCAGACCGCATGATCGCCAGTCAAGCCGATCGGGAAGCGAGCCTTGCCCGTACCGAACTCCTTATGCAGCAAGCAGAAGCTCGCCAGGAGGAACATCAGGGCGACCAGGCTGAAAGTACTGCCGATGAAAATGCCATGGCCCTGCAAATGAACATGGCCCTGCAGGCCCTTTCGCCAATGATGGCCTAGGCCGGCAATACACGACCGTTCACCGATCCCGTTTATTGCCTGATCTGGCAGCAAGAAGCAGTACAGGGAGAGAAGCGGGTTGTCCTCCCCTCCCATAAAATCAGTTGAACACGAAGACCGCAGCTCCATTGGCCTAGTTTGTGCGTTACTCCACCAGCCTGCATTTGGCTTGTTGGAGATACCCTTATGTCTGTCGACGTCCTTGCTGCCGCCAATACCCCTGCCCCCCAATCTGAACGCTCTCAGATCGCCCCGCGCAGGGGCAATAGTCACCACGACCACCAACGGCAATCTTCTGATGAGTCTGAGCGGACCGTGCGTACACGCAGACGCCTTAGTGCCACCGCGCCAAGCCAGGAATCTTCGCGCTCCGAGCCGGCGCGAAAAACCACAACACGCGAGAGTTTTCGCCAACACCTCAATGACGATGGAAAGGACTCTGGAAGTGCCCATGTCCTGCCCCATGTACGCCAAGCGCTCGACTCCAAGCAAGCGTCCCTGGAGACCACTGAAGCAGAACACCCCCTATTAGCCCTATCACTGGAATTAGCCGAGGATTTCATCCTCAATGCCGAACTTGATGTAGATGCTGTGCTTTTGCCTCCTGCTATCGAACAATTGCTCGCCGAAGATGACGGTGAGGCTGAGTTGGCGCAATTGCTTGCCGAACTCTTCCCGCAACTGGCCCCGCAGCTTGAGGCACAAGGCCTTCTCCCCAGTGAACCCGGCGAAGAAGCCAAGGACCACCTCCTGCGCGACGACGATGGGGATATTATTGGGGTTATGATTGGCGACCAGCTGTATCCCGTGCAACTCCAGGTGGAAAATAGTGAAGGCGCCGTGGCCCAAGCAGCACAGCTGAGTAGCACCGCCCCAGCGGCAGCTCTGGCCGAGCCAACCACGGCCAAGCCATCGACGGCTCTGCCCCAAGGCACCAATCCCGCTCCACCAGGAGACCATGCGAAGCCTGTGGCCAAGGCTCCCCTGGTGGCCGCCGCCCCAAGCACTGGCGAAGCCATGCCGCAGGTGGTACTGCCCGTAAGCGAAACACCGTCTCTTGAGGGTCAGCAGGGCCAAGCAACCTGGCTGAGCAACAGTAACGGGACCATCGATATCAGTCGCATGGCATCCACTAGTAGCGCCGAGCCGCCTGCCCCACAAAGTAGCAGTGAGGCCGAGCGAGCCGTAGAGCAGCAAATCAAGCGCGCCTTGATTCAGCAAATGGCCAATGGCGATCGCTCTATGACGCTTCGCCTCACGCCACCCAATCTTGGCACCGTTCGCATCGAAATCATAGAACAACGAGGCATGCTCACCGTGCGTTTTAGCGCTGAGGATGATCGTGTGCGTCAGGCGCTCGAACGCCAACTACCCCAGCTGCGCCAAGACTTACGCGCATCTGATGCCCCCGTGTCCTCAGTGCGCATGGACGACCACAGCAGCGGCTGGCAGCACGACCAGCAACAGCGCCAGGGGCAAGCCCACGCACGTCAGGGCAGCAACAGCCCCGGACGCTTTAGCCTTGACGATGAAGAAATCGACAGTGATGCCGATGGCAACGACAGTCAAGCTGCTCAATCGCGTTCTGCCCTGGGCGGTACCATCAGCGATACCGCGGTAGATGCCCGCGCCTAGGCCCCTCACAACAATGGCACTGATCTTGCGTCATTGCCTATGGCTTCTTTGACCGCAGTCGCCGCAACGCTCTTAGCGGCAACCCCCACCTGAGAAAGGAACTCACCATGCTTCGCGCTCTCGACAGTGGTGTCAGTGGCATGCTCAGCAACCAGCTGGCCCTGGATGTCACCTCCAATAATCTTGCAAACGTCAACACCCCAGGCTTTAAAGGCAGTCGTGTTACCTTTGCCACCCGCATGATCCAAACCGAGTTCTCAGGCTCTGGCGCTGGCAATAATGTTGGCGGACAAAATCCTCGCCAAGTAGGTTTAGGCGTCGATGGCGCTTCGGTGGAAGTCAACATGGGTCAAGGATCTTTGCAGTCTACTGGCCGCGCATTGGACTTAGCCGTTCAAGGATCTGGCTTCTTTCAGGTTACCGATGGCAATAATACTTTTTTTACTCGCGTTGGTAATTTTGGCATGGATGAAAGCAATAATCTCATCCATCTCAGCACAGGCTTTCGGGTTGTGGGCAATGTATACGGCAGTGATGTCGATGAAAATGGCAACCAGCAAATCATTGATCAAGGCGTTCCCCTGCAAATGGATCTGGAAAGCGCCATCCCGCCACAGCAAACTGGCACCATAGACTTCCAGGGCAACCTTGATCCCAGCACTCCCGCCATGCGCGGCAATAATCTGCGCAGCATCTTTAGCCTTACCAACAGTGAAACCAATAGCCGCGCCACTGGCGACACCTTACTCCGTGATCTCAATATTTTTAGCGGAGACATCCAGCCACCATCGCAAGCCAGCGGCGACCCGGATGACGATATTATCACCATGCACATCTTTGGCACCAAACCCAATGGCGAGGCCTACGCCAGTAGTTTCAGCATTAACCCCTGGGAAGACACCACCGCTAACCTGGTGGATCGCATGAATGGCGCCTTTTCCCAAGGCGGCAATCGCTTTGCCACGGCACGGCTTCAAAATGGCTCGCTTACCTTTAATAGCACTGGTGGCGGCGATGGCTTTTCGGTATTTTTTGGTGAGCAAAATCCCATAAATGCGCTGAGTGCTGTCGATTCGCAGGCCTACGAAATTCCCGATCCCAACCCCGAGGTGACCATCGCGGCAGATGATGCTGGTTTATTAAACCCATCCATAGACGGCACCATTAACGATGACATATCTATTTCCGTCCGCATCAACGGGGTTGATCGCGGAACCGTAATGATCCCTGCTGGAACCTACGATGCCGCCAATCCTAGCCCCTCGTTGAGAAGCCTGCCTTACGTAAATGTTGGTGATGAGGTGGAATACGTAATCTCAGGTGACAATGGCGAGACTTTTGATCTGATCTCCAACGTTTACCGTGACAGTAATCCCGCTAATCTTACTGGCGACACCAATGGCGATGGCATCCCTGATATGTTTCAGGAGCATGGCGCCGATGCCCATGCCTGGCAATATCAAGATGATACTAACGGCACCTTCGATTGGTATCGCACCCGCGCCGTGCCCGACTCCGTTTCCTCTTCCATTGAAGTCTATGACAGCCAGGGCGGACGCCACTCAGTTGAAGCGCGCTACTTCCGTGTGGGAACGCGTACCGACCAAGAAACTGGAGCAAAGATCACTGCCTGGGACATGATGATTAATGTCAATCCCAGTCGTGGAGAAATGGTCAACGATATGGTGGCCGGGATTGAATTTGATCAGGAAGGGCGTTTTATCGGCATCAATTCTGGCAGTGTCTATGGTGGTGACCTGGCCGATCCTACGGTGGGATATGTCGAAGGCATTACGGACCAAAGCATCCAGGTCAACTGGACCACTACGGGCCCAACTAATCCGTCTGAAATAGACATCAATTTAGGCACGCTTGGGGGCTTTAATGGGCTTACCAGCTTTGGTTCGGCGAGCACTGCGGGCGCAGTCTCTCAGGATGGCTATAGCGATGGTCGCGTTGATAGCATCTCGGTTACTGGCCAAGGTGACGTGGTGGCACTCTACACCAATGGCATCAGCCGCAAACTGGTACAACTGCCACTAACCACTTTCCGCAACCCTGAAGGTC
The DNA here is from genome assembly GCA_007693455.1 of Planctomycetota bacterium. GTDB lineage: Bacteria > Planctomycetota > UBA11346 > UBA11346 > UBA11346 > REDP01. Next base: position 6,987 of record REDP01000293.1, read on the forward strand.
TTACCGCTATGGCCGACAACCTTTGGGGGCGTTCCACCGCCTCTGGTGAGCCAAGTCCCCCACGTACGCCCGGTGAAGGTGCAGGCGTAATTACCTCTTCGGCGCTTGAGGGCTCCAATGTGGATATCGCCAATGAGTTCACCAAAATGATCACCTCTCAGCGCGGGTTCCAGGTCAGCGCGCGGGTCATTCAAACCACCGATCGCATTCTCGAAGAACTCACCAATCTCACTCGCTAGTATTCTCGTCCACTCATCGCGCACGAGCCCACACACGCACGAAGGATCAATTCCTTCGTGCGTGTACGTGTTTAACCGACACGCTGCCAAAGGTTCAGCAAGCCCCGCTTGGCGGGATGCCAGAGGGGTCTAGGCTCCCATGCTTCATCAGCCGCGAGGAGCGTTCATGCACCGTTGTTTATCCTTGGTCTCTGCCACTGCCCTTATTGCCGCCGCATCGCTTCCCTCCACGGCAACTGCCATGGAATGGAGCAACGATGATGTGTCTGTTCGCCTGAGTCTCTTCATGCAACCACGGCTTGAATCTGGAATCTACGTCCGTGATCGTGATGGCGAGCAGGCAGACCTCAGTGGTGAAACTACTGATGATCCGCAATGGGCAGATGCCTCTTTCCGGCGGCTCCGCCTTACCATGCGCGGAGCATATCAAGAAGATACCCGCTTTAATCTGGTACTTTCTGCTGATCGCCTGGGCGAGCATCGCAGCTCTCGCGATGATGATGATAACCTTATCTTTCAGGCCAATGATGGCGGCAATATTGGCGTCCTCTACGCCTGGGTAAGTCATCGCTGGCAACGTGATACCCACACCCACACGCTTAAGTTTGGAAAAGATTTCGCCCTTTTCAATCCTTCCCAATCAGACTCCTCGGCACGCATGCTCTTTGCAAGCAACCGTCCCACGGCTGTGTTTTCCTCTGATAATACCTTGGGCTTAAGCTATCGCTGGCAGATGCCGGCCATTACCATTGCCGCCGATGTGCATAATCCCCGCAACGACTCACGGAATGTGTTTGCTTCTGCTCGAGTGGAAACCAGCATTCGTCCCGAGTGGTCCATGGGCCGCAGTGAATCGCGACTGGGCGCCGAGGGCTTTGGTCATATTCTGGGGCTATCACTAGGCCTGCGCAGCGACAATCACAGTGATGACGATGGATATATCCATGCAGGCATTGATTATAATGTCCATTATGGCCCGATCACTGCCAATGTTGACGCCATTATTCGCCGCGTTGAAGCCAACGGCCCCAAAAATGCTGGTAGCAGCGCCACTAACCAATGGGGGATCAACCTTCAGGCTGGCTACGCTATGCCTCGTGACAACGGCCATATAATAGAACCAGCACTGCGTTTTGCCGCTTTTGATATGGGCCACTCCCTCGCTCCAGACATGAGTGACGCCGCCTTTGAAAGCGTTGACTCTGGGGTCCAGGGGGAAATCGGCTGCAATTACTACCTCAATGGCCATAACCATAAGATCCACATCGGCGTCAGCCACTGGCAGGCTAACCGAGGTGATGCGGAAAAAACCGTCCTACGGATCCAGCATCAGCTCCTCTTCTAGTCCCAGGATTTTTGCGCACCTTCCTGGTGATCCGTGTTTACGGGCACACTCTTTGTGCCATCTGAGCACTGAAGAGAGCCCTACGGCTTGTCGTCAATCTCACCGAAGATATTATCCCAGGCCTTGAGCCGGGCAGGATCGGCCTGTGATGGCTCAACGGGTTGATCATCACCCATGACCGAACGAATCATGGTATTGATCTGTATTTCAGCATCATCGCCATCGTCATCAAGATCCAGCGATTCCTGGTCAAAATCATCATCATCAGCCAATGCTGTTAGCTGAGCAACGGTAACCCAACCCTTGGCCTTGTAGCTCAAATCGCCCAGCTGAAAGAGGCTGCTATCCTCGGAAAAGGTGAGTGGGCGGTCGCGGTCCGTTTGCGTATAGATACTCGTACGACGACCGCCAAGACCCGATACCACCATGCGCACGCGGCCTGCAGCAATGCGATCGCCATCCTGCAGGGGCGTGCGCTCGGTAACCCGTTTACCATTGTGGCGCGTGCCGTTGGAAGACCCCATGTCCTCCAAAAACCATTGCTTATCGTCTTCAATAATGGCGCAATGATGGCGCGAGAGGGTACCATGACCGAGGGTGAGACCACAATCGCTGGCTCGTCCGATCACTAAGCGGTTGCGTGAGAAGCGAATCTTACGCCGCTGATCTTCGTTGCCCTTGAGGAAAATAAGCAGGTCCGGCATAGCAGAACTATCACGGCCTAGGGGCCATAGGGCAAGCAGCAACTCCTTGCGGTTCAGGCAAAAGTGTGATGCAATACCCCGCCCACCCTATCCCGCTAACCCCAAACCATGGGTGCCTGGAGCGCACACTCCCCAGCCCAGCAGGGCGGCGCAAAGCTCGCCCCCGGGACCGCAGGTCTCCTGATCAATGGCATGAAGCATTTACGATACGCAGGCGCGTGGCCTGATCGAGCCCCAACGGGGCTCCGTAGCCCAGCCCAGGGTTGCGCCACAGGCGCTACCCTGGGAACGAATGGAGAG
>REDP01000294.1 GCA_007693455.1 Planctomycetota bacterium
TTAACGATCCACCCGGGCGCTGCCGCCGCCCATGAGCTTGCGTACTTCGGCGAGGCTGGCCATGGTGGTGTCGCCGGGGGTGGTCATGGCGAGGGCGCCGTGGGCGGCGCCGTATTCCACTGCTGCCTGCGGGCCTTCGCCGGATAAAAAGCCATAGATGAGGCCAGAGGCAAAGGAGTCGCCGCCGCCAACCCGGTCATAGATCCAGAGTTCGCGGTTGGTGGCCTGGTAGAATGCGCCGTCATGCCAGCATACCGCGCTCCAGCCATTGACCGATGCGCTCTGCACTTCACGTAAGGTGGTGGCTACGGCCTGAAAATTAGGATAGTCCTTTACGACTTGGGTGATCATTGCCTGAAATGCTGCGGGGTCGAGGGCGCTGAGGTTGGCATCAACGCCTGGCACGCTGTAGCCGAGACAGGCGGTAAAGTCTTCTTCGTTGCCAATCATCACATCCACGTACTGGGCAATTTCGCGGTTTACCTCTTGGGCGCGGGCCTGTCCACCATGGCTCTTCCAAAGGGAGGGGCGGTAGTTGAGGTCGTAGGAGGTAATGGTGCCGTGGCGTTTGGCGGTCTTGAGGGCTTCAATGGCCACGTCCGGCGTGGTGGCAGACAGGGCGGCAAAGATGCCGCCGCAGTGGAACCAGCGGGCGCCTTCTTGACCAAAGATCCGCTCCCAATCGATATCCCCAGGCTTGAGTTGACTCACGGCAGTGTGTCCGCGATCCGAACAGCCTACGGCGCCGCGTACGCCAAAGCCGGCTTCGGTGAAGTTTAAGCCGTTGCGCGCCTCGACTCCCAGGCCATCAAAGGGTACCCAGCGCACGTGTCGCATATCAACACCGCCTTGTAAAATACAGTCTTCGAGCAAGCGTCCCACTGGGTTGTCAACAATAGCCGTAACGATGGCAGAGCGTTGGCCAAAGCAGCGACGTAGGCCACGTGCCACATTGTATTCACCACCGCCTTCCCAGGCGGTAAACTGACGACTGGAGTGAATGCGGCCATGGCCAGGGTCAAAGCGGATCATAACTTCGCCTAGGCTTACTTCATCCCATTGGCACTGATCGGCAGCTTTGATACGGATACTCATGGCGGTGTTGCTCCTTACGCGGTGGTTGGGCTGTGTACTCTAAAGGGCATTTCTCCCCTGGCAAATTGTGCTCGGCGGCAGGAGTGGACTTGTATGGGGTTGCGGCCCCACATCATGCAGCGATGAATTGTGACAATCAAGTGCGAGCACTCTTAGATTGGGCCTACAGTGATGCTGCGTTTTCGGTTGCGCAGGGACAAACAGCCTTTCCTGATCATCTGCGCGGCCCTGTGGCGGATCTCGTGCAGGCAGCCAATAGTACTGATGAGCAGCTGCGTACTGCTGCCTTAAAGGCGGTGTTTGCGCAGGTGGTGGAGCCCTGTAATGATCGCCTCGATCGGGCCGGTCGTAATGCCTATGCGGCAGTGTTTCCCGCTATTGTCTGGGCCGCGTGCATGGCTGATCCTGGCCTGCGTGATGCCTGCGCCCAGGCCGGGATTGTGGATGAGCAGGCCTGTTATCGCGGGTATGCACGGCGACGGCAGCGCGGCCATGCCCCGCAGTCCCTAAACTTGCCTGCCAAGGTGCGGCGGGTCCTGGTATTGTCCCGAGTAACCATTGGTGCGGATATCCTGCTGACCTCACTCTTATGTCAGCGCGTCCATCAAGCCTTTCCCCAGGCAGAAGTGGTGGTGGTTGGCGATGGCAAACTCCAGGGCTTGCTGGGTGGGTGGCCGTGGCTGCGGGTGTGTCCGCTGCGCTACCAACGCCGAGGGGGGCTGAGTGAGCGCTTGCATAGTTGGTTGGCACTGCGCGAGGTGCAGGAAAGCGAGCGACCTGATTGTGTGCTGTCGCCGGATAGCCGACTGGATCAATTGGGAATCTTGCCCGTGGCGGATGATGACCATTGCTATGCCTTGTGGGAAAATATTCAGGACCAGGAGCAGCCGCAGTCATTGGCAGACCTCTTGGATGCCTGGGCTTGCACCCTGTTTGCTCTTCCCCATGAGTCTGTGGTGCATCCATCCCTGGCTTGGGATGAGACTACGACCGCTGCCCATGGCCAGTGGCAGGAGTGTTTGCAGGGGCGGCGCAGCTGTGCGTGTAAATGGGATCATGGCGGTAATCCGCTCAAGGCCTTGCCGCAGATGGCCGAGGTACAGATTATGCGTCATTGCATGGAGCAGGGCTGGTTTCTGGTGGTGGATCGCGGCTTTGGGGATGAAGAACGAGCCGCCTCCGATGCCCTTTTGCGGGCAGGGGGCTGGGATTGCCTGGATGTGGATGAAGACGGGGTGATTGGAGTGCGGCCTGAGGATCTTACCCCATCCCAGTTGGCTGGGCACGCGATCCTCCGCTTTCATGGTTCCATTGCTGGTTGGTCCGCACTCCAGGCCGCCTGTGGGCTTACCCTGGCCTACGACTCAGTGGGACACCATCTGGCGGCGGCATCTGGAGTGCCAGTGATTTCCATTTGTACTGGCCATAGCCATGCGAACTTCCCTATTGCCTGGCAGCCACGAGGCCCGGCCGCGGTGACCCAGATCGTCATTCCCACAGACGAGCGCGATCAACCCCAGCACTGGCAGCGAGTTTTGACCGCCTGCGCTGCAGCGGGCGCTCGCTAATGGGAATTATTCTGCGACATTGTGCAACATCTCCGTACATTGCATCTCATGATAGTGACCCAGTCTAAGCATATGAAAAGGGAGACGGTCGTATGAATGCACCTGCATCAAGTCCGCGGTTGGCGACTCCATTGCCAGCCCGCCGTCGCATTACCCTTTCGCCGGAACTATTACATCTTATTGATCATGATCCTCGTTTTGCCATAAGCACTCTTGATGGGCGCTGGCTCAATCCGTATAATGGTGAGGCCTTAGACGCCCCGCAGGGCCTACGCGTTGCCGCCATTCAGCATTTCATGTCCAATGCCGATTGGCGAGAACGCCGACCCTTGGGAATGGGTGAGGTGGCAGTACGTAAGCACTACCATGACCTACTCGTCCTCCTGGCCCAAGACGAGCGGTTTCGCATCCGTGATCGATCTCAGGGCTGCTGGGTTAATCCCTATACGGGAAATAACGAAACCATGGTGCAGCTGAGCCAAGATATGGGAGTAGATGCAGCGCAGCGAATGCTGATGGCGCGCTGCTTGGCGCGTACGGGCCATCTCAGTAACGGCATGCAGCCCTTGAATCGTTTGCTCACTGAAGAGCGCCATATTCTGCCTCTCGTCGGTGAGCATGCAGGTGCTGCAGTTCCAGTGAAGCCTGGAGCCGAGCAGGTGCGGCGCACTGCCACGGCAGTATTTCGCGGCTTGCCGCAGATTGCAGGCTGGGAGTGCGCGGCGGATGCGCGATCCTACGATGCCGTAGGCGGCGATTTTTATGAGATGCATCGTATGGATGAAGATCACCTTTTGGTCGCCCTGGGTGATGTAAGCGGCCATGGAATGCATGGGGCCAAACTCGCCACGGCGCTGCTAAAGCATTTACGACGATTGCTTCAAGAAACCCAGAATATTACTGATCTGGCTCAAGAGCTCAATCGTGAGTGCTGCCAATCCTTGCCCAAAGGCTCGTTTATTACCCTTTTTTTATGTTCCATAGACCTCCGTGATGGAAGTGCGTCCATCCTCAACTGTGGCCATCATCAAGCGCTGCTGATCAATCCCCAGAGTGATCAGTTGGTGCAAACGGTTGGTTCGGCCGGTATGGCCTTGGGGTTTACCCATGGCGATATATTCGCTCAGCGCCTACAGCTGAGTACCTGTACTATTGCGCCAGGGGCTATGCTGGTGCAATGCTCTGATGGCATTTTGGAAGCGGCGACGGCGGGCGGCGAAGAGTTTGGCCTGCATCGCTACGCCGCCACCGTCTTGGGGCACAGTCATGCCAGCTGTCGCCATGTGGTGCAGCACCTTCTCAAGGCAGCACGCTCCTGGCGTGGGGCTCCCATCGAAGATGATTGCACGGTCTTGGCCCTACGCCGCATCGCTCCTTCAGATCAGGCTTGAGACTCTCGCATCGGCGGCATTATCACCGACCTACCCAGGAGTGATAGCGATGCGCGCAGTGCTGTTTGATTTGGATGGTACCTTGCTTGATAGTAGTACCGATCTTGCCATGAGTGCGAATGCTGTGCGAGAAGCCATGGATCTTCCTCCATTGGCCATAACCGAAGTGGCGGCCATGGTAGGTGACGGATTGGGGATTCTCCTGCAGCGCCTCTTGCCCGCGGGGAGTGACTTCAGCCAAGCACGAAGCATTTTTGCCCAACATTACGATCAGCAATGCATTCAGTATACGGATTTTTTTCCAGGATTTGCAGCTCTTCTCAAGCAGTGCCATGAGCAGCACTATCGCTTAGGGGTGGTCAGCAATAAACCGCAACGCTGGTGTCATGCCATTGTTGATCATCTCAGTCGCAAACATCAGTTGCCTGATGACCTTTGGCAGGTGGTGATTGGCGGAGATGGGGTACGAAAGCCTGCTCCCGATCCCCTGTTCCAGGCTTTCGAGCGTTTACAGGTAAGCCCCGCACAGGCCACCATGGTGGGTGATCACGCCAACGATATTCTTGCCGGACAGGCAGCTGGCTGCCGCAGCATTTACGTCACTTGGGGGTATGCAACGCTGCCGGTTGAGGTGCGAGCAGATGTGGTGTGTGAAGATATGGCAGAACTTACCAAGGCCTTGCTGCATCCGTGATCATTGATCGCAGCGGCCATGTCATAGACCCCGCCACCGTGCTGGCAGCCTATGCCCATGGATGCTTTCCCATGGCCGAGCATCGTCACGGACGCTTGGCCTGGTATCGCCCTGAAGAGCGTGCGATTATTACCTGGGACCGCCTCAAATGTCCGCGCTCTCTGCGCAAAGTCATGGCCAAAAAACCCTTTAAGATTGTTTTTGATCACGATTTTTCGGCGGTGGTGAGTGCCTGTGCGCAGCGACCAGATACCTGGATTAGTGAAGATATTCAAACCCTCTATGAGCAACTGTACGCCCTTGGTGATGCCCATTGTGTTGCGGCCTATGATCACCACGGCAGTTTGGTAGGGGGCTGTTACGGTTTATCGGTGGGTGCGATCTTTTGTGGCGAGAGCATGTTTCACCGTGCTCCCGATGCGGCAAAAGCCTGTGTCTGGGAATTGCTGCAACATCTCCGTGCGCGTGGCTTTCTCGCCCTCGACTGTCAGCAGCAAAGTGAGCACATGCGGCGCTTTGGAGCCTATGAAATCGATCATGATACCTACGCCGCATTATTGGCCCAGGCGTTAGATCAGGGCCAGCTCCCCATATTTTAATTGCCAGTGATTTCTCCTGCGCATCTATGCGGCTTAGCGGATGGGTGGTTGGGTAGGCTCATCTTCGGGGCCATCTTCGGCCATGCGTTTCATGGTAAGAGCTCGTTGCCGGCCTGAATCAGCAGGAAATCCATCCACAGACACGTGGTAGTGGGGATCGTTGCTGGTGTCGATTTCAATGAGATTGCGCGCCCGATCGAGGAGTTCACGGCACTGGGGGCTGAGATGACGAAGCACCAGGCGCTTGCCGAGTTTAGAGTATTTTTCGCTCAGTGAGCTAACAGCCTCAAGGGCGGAGTGATCGTAAACCCGCGAGAAGTAGAAGTCGATGATGACTTCCTTGGGATCATTGGCGGGGTTGAACAGTTCATTAAAGGCATTGACGGAGGCGAAGAATAAGGGCCCATGCAACTGGTATACCTTGACCCCATCGCGATTAATATGGGCAATGGCAGAGAGGTGAGTGGCGTGTTGCCAGGCCAAGACCAGCGCGGCAATAATCACCCCAATGAGAACCGCTAGAGCTAAGTTGTGTACCAAAACCGTAACCAGGGTCACGGTTAAAATGATAATAAAGTCACTTGTGGGGATGCGTCGCCACATACGCAGGGAGGCCCATTCAAAGGTGCCAATCACCACCATAAACATGACTCATACGAGAGCCGCCATGGGGATGAGTTCAATTAAGGGGGAGAGAAAGAGGATGAATCCGAGTAAGCAAACGGCGGCAAACATTGCCGATGTGCGCTGTCGACCGCCCGAGTTGACGTTAATCAGGCTTTGCCCAATCATCGCACAACCACCCATACCAGAAAACATCCCGCTGGTGATATTGGCAAGGCCCTGTCCCACGCATTCGCGATTGGAGCTGCCGCGGGTATCGGTGATTTCATCAATCAGATTGAGGGTCATCAGTGATTCAATCAGACCCACGCCGGCGAGGATGACCGCATAGGGAAGAATGATCCACAAGGTTTCCAGGGTAAATAGGGTACCCCAGGTCATGGGGGCTACGGGGAAATTGAAAGGTGGAAAGCCGCCTTCAATGCTACCAGCCAATGACCGTACATCAGGGGTGTTGTATCCAAATGCAGGCAAGGCGAAAACCGCTATCAGGGTGACGGTGACAATGGCTGCCAAACTGGGGGGTACAATGCGTGTTATCTTAGGCAAAAAGGCGATAATTGCCATGGTTAATGCCACCAAAGCGAGCATGGCCCCCAGTGAAGTGATGCGCCTGTGAGCCATTCGCGCTCACCCTCGCCATCGGTGACTTTAAAACTTTCGAACTGAGCCATGAGAATAACAATGGCAAGCCCATTGACAAAGCCGAGCATAACGGGGTAAGGGACAAGTCGAATAAGTTTACCCAATCCGCCGATGCCAGCCGATAACTGCAATATGCCGGCCAGCACCACGGCGGGAAAAAGATATTCTACCCCATGTTCGCTCACCAAGCCAAAGATGACCACCGCCATGGCGCCAGTGGCGCCAGAAATCATGCCTGGACGGCCGCCAAAGATTGCCGTCATCAAGCCTACCACAAAGGCAGCATACAAGCCGGTGAGGGGGGAGAGTCCCGCCAAAAGGGCAAAGGCCACGGCTTCAGGAACCAAAGCCAGCGCAACCGTTAAGCCAGAAAGGAGCTCATCCTTAATACCTGTGCTGCGACGCTTGAAGAAGTCGATAAACAGTTTTGGTGCGTCGCCTTTAACCATGATGGGCTCACTTACTGCGGATGTTGGCCCAATGTGCCACGGCACACAGTGACCGTAGGACGCCATGCCTATGCAGGGCGAGTGGGCTCGATGTACAGCACATGGTGTGCTGTTCGTATGGGAGGGCCCGCATGCTCTGGATGCCGACACCGCCTGGGCTACGCATATACCAGGCGTGGCCAACAGTAGCACGAGGGAGGGCGGGTTGTAGGGTCGCCGCGTGTATGATCAAGTGGCAAAACGAATGACTGTTAGGCGATCTGCATCGCCTAACAGTCATTCTACATCACATGCTATCCACCTGATAGAACTATTGTTATAAATACCAAGGGGTACACATCTCGATCAAGCCTTGTGATTTATGCGCCAGTATATAGGGTCATCTACAATTGTCTGGTGAAAACCTATTCTTTCGGTGCTGAGGTACTGGCTTTTTCCCGCAGCGAGCACCAGAAGCATGGTAACAACCATGCTTTGGGCACATCTTTGAACAATGGTCTACATGGGGAAATGAAGGAGCGCATAATGCTGTGTTATGATAGCTGTCGACTGAATGTGCTGAGGTGCGCGATTCCTGCCATGGCGCTTATCCTGGTGGCCTGTGGCGGTGGGAGTGGCGGAGGGGACCCTACTGATCCCTACATTACCACCCATCCGCAAGATCGTACCGTGGATGATGGGTCGGAAGTGACGTTTAGTGTAGAGGTTTCATCGGACTCCACCACACCGCTCAGCTACCAATGGCAAGAGCACGGTAATGCGGATTGGGATAATATTGACGGTGCCGATAGTAGTGATTTGGCTCTGGGGACCGTGGGTCTAGACGACGATGGTCGCCGTTTTCGTGTGCAGGTCAGTAATGAGGAGGGAACGGAAGCCTCTGACAGTGCACAGCTCACGGTGGAGGAGGCGGCACCTACCATTCATCAACACCCCCAATCGCAGAGCCCAACCAGCGGCGATGATGTTGTTATGGAAGTGGATGCCAGCGGAACAGCCCCCATCACCTATCAGTGGCAACTCTCTCATGACCAGGGGGAAAGTTGGACCAATGTCACCGATGCCACTAGCCCCAGTTACACTATTATAGCCATCGATGCAGCGGCCGTAGGTGACCGTTATCGCGTCCGCGTTTCCAATGATATTGATGCGGTCGTTTCCGATGCGGCAGTCATAGAAGCTGTAACTCCGGCAACCCCAGATGTGACATGGCCCAGTGTCGAAGAAGCGATCATCTATGGCGATGCCAGCGATACCGCCACCTTAATCGATGGTTCAGCGGAAGTGAATGGCAGTAGCGTGGAAGGTGATTTTATCGTTGTTGAATCGGAGATGTTCTCCGTTGGTGAGCATGATATCCTCATTCGCTTTGATCCTGAGGACCCCGATAATGTGGCTAGTGTTGAGCATACAATCATCTTAGCAGTGGATCCGCGGCCGCTCACCGTCAGCGGCCTGGAGGCTGAAGACAAGGAGTATGATGGCACAGATGCGGCAGTGGTAACGGGTGATCCCGTCCTTGAAGAAGCACTCGAGGGTGATGATGTGTCCCTCTCTGGCACTCTCGATGCCCGCTTTGCCAGTCCTGCGGTAGGCGATGAGCGTGATATTGTTCTTGATGGCTTGGAACTCACTGGCGCCGATAGTGACAGTTACGTTATTACTTCTGCCCCTGACCTGGTGGCGGCGATCACCGCACGTCCACTTGGGGTTGAGGACGAACTGAGTGCGAGTGACCGCGAATATGACGGCAGCACGGTTATTGCCCTAGAAAATGACGCCTTGAGTGGGGTTATTGATGGCGATACGGTGATGCTAAGCGCTACTGTTGCGAGCCCAGATGTCGCCGCGGACCGAGAGGTAACCCTTGTCCTGGAGGGCGAGCATGCCGATAATTATTTCCTTGATGATGCTCCTGATCTCTCGGCAAGCATTACTCCAAAATGGGTGGAGATCACCCCCGATAGTGGGCAAAGCAAGTTCTATGGGGACCCTGATCCAGAACTCACCTATACGGCCAATGGCCTAATTGACGGAGATGAGCTGTCGGGATCATTGAGTTACGCTGGCCAGGGCAGTGCAGGCTGGTGGCTGATCACCTTAGGAACCCTTGATGCGGGACCCAACTACCGCCTGCAATTGAATCGGGATGCGGTGCAATTCAGCATTGTCGCGCAAGTGGCGCAGACTGGTCAGGATGAGAGTCTTCGTCTTGGTGATGACGGGGATCTGCGTGCCGGCGTTGTCTGGCCCGATCCGCGCTTCACCGACCATGGTGATGACACCGTTACTGACCACTTAACCGGCCTTATGTGGGCACAAAAACCCACTGATTTTGGCACCAGTAATGGCGAGGCGACCTGGGCGGATGCGGTGGATCAGATGCAAGACCTTGAGCTTGCTGGCTACGATGATTGGCGCCTT
>REDP01000295.1 GCA_007693455.1 Planctomycetota bacterium
CGGTTGATTATCCCCGAAAATAGCTCCTTCACGTACAATCGCCACATATGCACCCAGGGCATACTGCACATTCTTGAGATCGGTATCGGGCTTGGTGGGCTGCATGCGCACTGGGCCCTCCGAGGGAAACACCAGGGCCCAACGATTCTTTTCACTCGGCGAAACCAATTCGCCGTTACTCACCGCCAGGCCACGCAGCACACTGGGCGCAGGCTCATTGCCTACGGGGTAATAGAAATTGGCATTCAGCGCAAGCACTACTGGCTTATCTATGGCTCGCTTACGGCACACAAAGGCGGTGGTGGTTTCGCGCATGGTTTCACGCACACCAGGTTCCCATTGTGGGTGGCGCCCTGTGGTCACCACCCCTAAGCCAGGATGCTGAAGGTCAATCCGCGCCGCATATATACGGATACGCCGCGGCTGATCAAAGGATTGTGAGAGGATCTGCACTCCAGGATAGGTTGCTGAGACCTCTGCCCAATCTGAAGCAGGGAAAAGGGGCGTTGCGGGGACGGGTGCTTCCTGGGAAAACGTCAAGCCCGCACATATTACCCAGACGCTCACACGCAGGATCGCGCAAGAGGAACGGCACACGAAGGTAATGAGGACACTGCTCTTCATCGCACAGACCATCCCTCACGCAAGGTCACCTCAGGCAGGGCCGAAAGCGCATCTGCTAGAAGGGCCGATCGGTGAGCACCGAACGAATTTCCGCCTCGCTGCATACATGGCCGTCAACCAAAACCCGAGCGCGACAGGCGCTCATATTGGTACGCATACGCAAGGCTTCAACCTCAATGCGCATCTGATCACCTGGGTACACCGCACGACGGAATTTCGCCTTATCCAGAGACATAAATAGGGGCACCTTGCCTGCAAACTTGGGGTCTGACAGCAGTAACACCGCCCCCGTTTGCGCCATGGCCTCAATCTGCAGCACGCCAGGCATAACCGGCATGCCAGGGAAGTGCCCCTGGAAATAGGGCTCAGAAATGCTGACATTTTTGATCCCCACCACATATTTTCCCGGTTCGTAGTCGATTACTTTATCGACCAGCAAAAAGGGGTAACGATGGGGCAGCATGCGTAAAATATCGGTCACATTAAAAATGTGCGGCGGCCGCTCACTGAGCTCAATGCGTTTATTGAGCTCCTGCACTAAGGCCATATTTTCGCGATGGCCGCTACGCATGGCGATAATGTGACAGTTTACCCGACGGGTGGTGTGGGCCAAATCGCCGATGAGATCGAGCATTTTATGGCGGGCGGCCTCATCGGAGAAGCGCAGTTCGTTATCGATCACTCGTTCGCCATCGTACACGCAGGTATTCTGATAGGTGGCGCCTTTGCCCAGTCCCATGGCACGCAAGGCTTCCACTTCTTGCGCCATGCAAAAGGTGCGTGCTGGGGCGATGTCTTCTAGGAAGCGCTCTTCATCAAGATCCACTTCCACCATCTGCACACCCTTGAGTGCCCCGCCATGATCATCCAAGGTATAGGTGATCTTGAGCCCTTCTGCATAAGGCAAGGCAACAAGGCGCGCATTACCCACAACAATGGTGATGGTTTCCTGTAAATTAAAATCTTTGCGTACGGCGTCTTGTTCAACGATGCCGGCATCGCGCAGACATCGGGCAAATTCCAAGGCAGAACCATCCATTCCTGGCAATTCTACGGCATTAATTTCGATAACCAGATTGTCCAGACCTAAACCATAGGCTGCAGAGAGAAAGTGCTCGGTAGTATGCACTTCTACTTCCCCTTCGGCGAGGGCCGTGCGTCGCATCCGTTGACATAAACGATCAGGGTGCGACTGAATGGCCGGCTTACCAGGCAAGTCTGTGCGCACAAACACCATGCCATGATCAGGAGGGGCGGGCTTGAATACCACCTCAACATCTTCTCCTGAATGCAGGCCTATACCACGTAGGCGGCCTTCACTGGCTATGGTGCGCTGCGCTGTCATGATCCACTACCTTCTCCGAGACGTTGTTCCAGCTCGGCAAGGCGTTGCTCTAATGCCTTGACGGTCTGATGCAAACGAGGCAGGCGGCGGGCGGCAACTTCCTGGGCATGATGCATTTTCACATCCTTTGCCGGGGTTCCTGCTACCACTGCCTTGGCTGGGACATTCTTTGAAACGCCCGCCCGAGCGGCAATCACTGCCTGATCACCAATATGGAGGTGACCCACTACACCTACTTGACCAGCCATGGTTACATGGTGACCGAGAGTGGTTGAGCCAGCAATACCTACCTGAGCAACGATGATGCAATGCTGACCGATTTCCACATTATGGGCCACCTGGACAAGATTATCAATCTTAGTGCCAGAGCCAATAATGGTTTTACCAAATCGGGCACGATCGATGGCCGTATTGGCCCCGATCTCCACATCATCGCCGACCACCACAATGCCCACCTGGGGAATCTTGTGGTGAACACCTTCTACCGATGCGTAGCCAAAGCCATCCGACCCAATCACCGCACCCGAATGGACAAAGACACGCGCGCCAAGAATGCAGCCTTCGCGCACGGTCACGTGGGGATAAATACAGCAATCAGGCCCGAGCTGACAGTCATCCCCCACCACCGAGTGGGGGTAGAGCCGACAGCCATCACCGATCACACTGCCATCGCCAACCACTGCATAGGCGCCAATACTCACCCCTTCACCCAGCTGCACATCCTCACCGATCACTGCGGTTGGGTGCACGCCAGGCTTTACCGGGCGCGGCTGCGGGCCGTAGCGCTCCACCACTTGGGCAAAGGCATAATCAGGATTGGGCACGACAATTTGCGATACGCGGTCAATGCTACTCGCCTTGGCCACAAGCACCGCCGAAGCAGCAGTTTCTTCCAGCATTGGCTCATAACGCGGGTTGGCGAGGAAGCTGATATCTCCTGGCTTTGCTTCCGCCAAGGAGGAAATACCGGAAACCTTCACCTGGGGATCGCCAACCACTTTCCCCCCAAGAAATTCGGCAACCTGTGCCACCGTAACCTGCATCAACTGTCCCCTTCATCGTTTTCATCACCACCGCGAAAACGGCTATTGGCAAAGGTTATGAACCCAGTGGTACGATCCAGGCTGGAATCCCTATACAAGACCACGCGTTGCGCCAGTTGCAAGCGCAATGACTGTATATTGCTTGCCTCTAAATCACTCTCTGCATTGAGGAGGACCAAGGCAAAGCCTTCACTGCGTGCATATTCTTGGATGAGCTGCACCATGTCATCGTAGCTTTGCTTGAGCAGTTCCATTTCACGGCGCTGCAAGCGTTCACTTTGGCGCTCTCGATAGAGGTCGCGGCGCAGTTTAGCTACTTCAAATCGTTCCTTGAACTCAGCGTAGCGAGGATGGGAACTGGGACGAATCTGCAATTCGGTTTCAATGTTTTTGAGCTCTTCGGTCATGGCCTCCAGGCGCTGCTGCACCTCTTGACCAACTTCGCGCAGTTGCGCCGAACGCTGGGCCACAAGGCGACTTTCCTCAAAGACCCGTTCAAGATTAATCACCGCCACCGTGGATGGGTCTACCGCCAGCGCTGGCGATATCGACGCCGCTCCCAGGATTACGGTGAGCAGTAAGGCACGCACTGATACGATCATATTAAAATCCTCCAAATATTGAGAAGTGGAATTGACGCGATGACTGTCCTGTTTCGGGATTGAGTACATAGGCTAAATCAAGGGCAATGGGAAGGAAGGCGGGCATACGAATTCCGCCACCTACAGCCACCGAGAAGTCAGAAAAGGGAACCGTGAGATCGGTAAGCCAACGTTGATCATCCTCATCAAAATCGTCCCAGATTTGTCCCACATCAGTAAAAGCCACCGCGCGAATGCCGCGATTGGTGCCCTGCAGTGGAACGCTAAGCTCAAGCGTCGACAGCCATTCGCGCGTACCGCCAAAGCGCGCCAGACGTCCTTCATCATTTTCTCGCCGCGGTCCTTGGTAACGGGCCTGATATCCACGATGTCGCGGTGCTGGACCACCGCCGAAATATCGGGCATAAAATGGCACGTAATTGTCGCTGCCGAGGGGCTGCAAATAGTTGACGCGCTGGCGGAACTCAAGAAAGGTGACGCCACCAAGATCCGACTCAAGCAAAGGAATATACCCCGTGAAGGTTCCGCTGAGCTCAAGATGGGGGTGACTGGCACTCAGGCCCCAGTCCCCAGCAATAGTCTGCTCTAACGAGGCGCGAAATCCAGACGTGGGCAGCGACGGATTGTTGCGCACATCATACGACTGACGGAAGGAAACACTGTTGATATGAAAGTTCCCCGCACTGGGTGAGGCAAGGTCCAAAACATCCTGTGGGGCATCGCTGCGGGGCCGGTCAATCTTGAGATCGCTGTAGCCATATTCCGCAGAAAACAGCAGGTCGAAGTCCAGGAAATAGCGCCCTATACGCGAACTGACATCAACCTTCCGCTCGTCCCAAGCAAGGATGGTGTTATCCGCGCGCTGAAAGTTGAGGGAAAGAAAATAATTACTGTCAAAAACACGGGGGTTGGTAAAGCGAGCTCCCACCACCGTGCGATCTTCAGACCACGACACATTGGCATTCAGGGTTTGTGCCCCACCGCGCCAATGGCGCCGCTCAATCAACGCGCCCCAAAAATCAAAGTTGCGCTCTTCGTAGCTGGCTTGGCCAATCAAGCCGCTCGCCGAAGACCAGCCAATATTAAAAACAAAGCGGCCCGTATCATCTTCATTGACGCGCACGCGTAAATCCACTTCTTCGGGACGCTCGGGATCGAAGATGGGATCAATGGACAGCGGCCGCGGCGGCTCGTTACGAAATACACCAGCGCGCATAATCTGCCGCCGCGAACGATCCATGGCATCTTCGTTGTATAATTCGCCAGGGGTAATCGCCATGGCGCGGCGGATCACCGCATCCCGAGTCACGCGGTTGCCATCGGGATCGATGCGACCAATGCGATAGGGCCGGCCTTCCTCAAAGCGCAGGGTAAGGTCAACCTCATAGGAGTCTTCGTCAACCACGCGATCCTGCTCTACCCGCGCGCGGGCATAGCCCTTATTGGCAATGACTCGCCGAGCCAGTTCCACTGCCCGATCAAGGTCACGGCGGCGCATGGGATCACCATCGCGCATGGTAAAAGCTTCGCGCAGTTCGGATTCACTGGCTATTTCTGGGTCATGTAAAAAGCTTACTTGCTTGAGATAAAAACGTGGGCCTGGGTCAACAAAGTAGGTAATTACTACACGATCATTTTTCTTTCCCTCAGGCACCCAATTGGGGCCATGGCGAAAACGATCTTCCCAGCTTTCCACCGAATCGAAGAATTCATGGCGGACATCGGTAACCTGAGCATCAAGGTAGCCTTGGTCGGAGAGGTATTGGGCAACGGCTCCCGCATCCCAAGTCAACATATCCTCATCAAATGGCGAACGGGATCGATTGGCAAGGTTTTGCTGAATAAAAAATGGCATTACCCCTGATGGCAAGCCTTCGAATTGCACGCGGGCCACCCGCACACGATGTCCAGTGTCCACGTGAAAGATCACAGTAGCAATGCCCGTCTCCGAATCGACACGCGTACTGGAGGTAACCTCGGCATGTAAATAGTTACGTTGGCGCAGAGTTTCGCGGAGGCGCTGACGATCGCGCTGCAAGGTAAGCGGGTCAAGGTGCGAACCTCGCCGAGTACGCAGGTCGCGACGCAGACTGCGAGTGAGAAAATAGCCAATGCCAGAAAACTCTACGGATCCCACGTAGGGAAGCTCCTGCACCGAAAACACCACCCGCACGGTTCCATCGGGGAGAGCCTGCACGTCCGAGCGAATCCCCGTAAAGGCTCGCATGGAATGAATCGCCCGCACGTCATCGGCCAGGGTGCTGCGATCCAAGGGTTGCTGGGCTCGGGTGCCAAGGCGTGCGCGCACCCGATCAGGGTGAATGCGATCAACCCCCTCAATAACTACCTCAGAAACCCGCGGTCCATCGGATTCGACGGCCGAGACAATCCCACCGCAACCAAGGCAACTGGCTAAGATAAGCGCTCGAAGGGGCGACAAGGCAACTCCTGCAATACCACCGTATGGACACGGTGCGGGAAACGAGGTTCGGCATGCGCAAGACATCGTCACACATGGATTTGAGCCAGGACGAAACGAGCGAGACATCCTGTCTGGGACATCCCAGGCACGCTGAAGGTTCGCGCATGATAGGAGGATGCTTCCTGGAGCAACCGCAGAGCATCTGGCGACCACAGGGCGACTCCAAGCTCACCTTGGGTAAGGAACTTCCGCTTCGCGGAGCATGCTTTAAGCCCAGAAAATGCCCCATCTGGGGGTTTTCTGCAGGCCGATCGGGAGATCAGTGTCTCGGGGGCAAGCTTTATGCCGCCCTGCTAGCGGTCACAGAGCCGTTCAAAGCTTCCCCCGGAAGCATCAAACTCCCGTGCAGCCAGCACATAAATACTCTCATTGGGCTAGCTTTCTCCATAGCTGAATGCTGGCTACGCAGCTGAAATACCACGACTGGTTTCGCCCGAGAGGTGCCTTATGGTGCCCCATATGAGCGAATCGCCAAGCTCCTCTCCCCAGCCCCTCCTCTCGGTGCGTGGCCTGTGCAAGCGCTTTCCTGTCCGCAAGGGACTGTTGGCGCGGCAAGTGGCGCAAGTGCATGCGGTAGAGGATTTTGATCTGGACGTCATGCCTGGTTCAGCAGTGGGCTTGGTGGGGGAAAGTGGCTGCGGTAAAACCACGGTGGGCCGCTGCATGCTGCGCCTTCTCGAGCCGAGTGCTGGCAGTATTCGCTTTCGCGGTATTGAGCTTACCAGTCTGGGCGCTGGCGCTCTGCGGCGGCAACGGCGGCATATGCAGATGATTTTTCAAGATCCTTATGCCAGCCTCAATCCACGTATGAGCATTGCGGAGACCCTAAGCGAACCATTGGTTGCCCATGGTTTGATGGATCATCAGGCAGCACGCGAAGAGGCGGCGCAGCTCCTCGAACGGGTTGGCTTGGAGCGCCTACACCTACATCGCTTTCCCCACGAGTTTTCCGGTGGTCAACGTCAGCGCATCGGCATTGCCCGCGCCTTGGCGCTGAAGCCAGAACTCATCGTTTGTGATGAACCCGTATCCGCTTTGGATGTCTCAGTGCAGGCACAAGTGATTAACTTGCTGCGTGACTTGCAGCGCGACTACGGCATGAGCTATATCTTTATTGCCCATGATCTGGCTGTGGTGGCCCACTTATGCAGCCATGTGGCGGTGATGTATCTCGGTGAGATCGTGGAATACGGCAGCTGCGAGAACATCTATCGTAGCCCTCTGCATCCCTATACCCAGGCCCTCTTGTCCGCCATTCCAGCAGAAGAACCTGGCCAAGGCAAGCAGCGGATCATCCTTCAGGGAGATCTTCCCAGCCCCATGCAGCCACCCAGCAGTCAGCGCATGTGCACACGCTTTCCCCATCACGCAGCTGCCTTCCAAGGCGGCACTCTGCGCCTCCATCGCGCTGGACCCGATCACTGGGTACGAGCAGCCAACTTGGATGCCCTCCGCGAACTCGCCGAGCAAGGGGCAGCAGCATGGCAGTAGATAGCGCCACAAGTTTGCTCCATGCCCGTGCGCAGGACATTGACCTGCCCTGGCGCAGTCTCAGGCAAGCCCTTGATGATGATGCGCAGACGCCGATTCTGGTTTTTATCGGGCCCAGTTTAGATGCCTGGGGCTGGCGTTTATTAGATGAGCTTGCCTCTGATGCCGAGGTCATCGAGCTCATTGGCAGTCAGTTTGTTCCCGTGCTCGCCGACAGCGATGAAGACCCAGGGCTGGCCGCTTTGGCGCAATTGACGCTTGCCTTAAGCGCCAATGCTTCGGGATGGCCCTGCATCCTAACCCTTTTACCCGATGGTCGGCCTTTGGGAGCGCTCCCCTGGGTGCCCATCCGCGATCGTGATCGCCGGGCTGGCCTGGCTACCGTACTGCTCTCCCTGGCCCAGGGCTGGCATGACGATCGCGAAGGGCTCTTGCGTGCCGCCGAAGCCCTGGCATCCCCGCTTGCGTCCATGCAGCACCTCCCCAGCACCCCACAGCGCCCCGCAAATATGCTGTTTACTGCAGGTGAAGCCGCCTGCCTGGAAGGCGCCGACACCCTTGAGGGTGGCTTTGGCGATGCCCCGCGCAGCCTTAACCCTGCAGCCTTGGAATTTCTCGCCTATTGCGCTGCTGACAATGATGCCGCTCCAGCAGTACGTCAGCATCTCATTACCAGTCTCGATGCCATGCTCTTAGGCGGCATTCACGACCAGCTGGCTGGCGGCTTTCATCGTGCCGCCCAAGACCGCACTTGGGATAAACCCTTCTTCGAAAAACGCTGTCTCGACCAAGGTCTCATGGCCCAGGTACTGCTTCTTACCAGCCGTGTTGCCGATCGCGAGTGGTATGGTCAGATGGCCTTACGCACTCTGGAGTGGGCAGCAGAGGAACTCCTACTCAGCAACGGCGGCTGGGCCCACGGCCTACATGCCCTCAGCCCAGGTGGCGATGGCGCAATGAGCGACGGTGCCGCATATGCCTGGAGCGAGGCTGCCGCTGCAGCCGTTGTTGGCCGCCGGGGGGCCTCCCGCTTTGCGCGGCGCTTTCTCACTGCCGCACCCTTGCGTGATGCCTTCATCGTTCCCAATGGCAAGGGTATGGTTGCCGATGATGACCACGAGCATCTGCCCAACATCTGCGCTCGCCTTGCCGCCGCCCGCCGCGAACGTCCCCAGCCTCACGTTGACAGGCGGCAACTCCTCCGCGATCAAGGGGTCATGCTTGCAGCCATGGCCGCACTCCTCGACTGGCTCGAGCCCACCAGCGACGCCTACCACACCTGGCGGCAACGCGCTACGGCCACCCTCCATTGCATTCACACCCAATTCATCGACGGCGCGCATATACCCCGCATAAGTTGCGACAACACTGCGCCTGCCGATAGCGGCGCTTTGGCCTGGCTTGCCTGGGGGTGGCTGCAGATAGCCCCGCATGTAACGGTGGACCGCGAACAAGCCATTAGCTGGGCTGCTGCCCTCTGGTCACAGCGTCGCGATGATGGCAGCCTCCCCTTTCATCTCCAGCCCAAGCCCCTGCCTGGAGACACCCTACCGGCAGTCATGGATAATGATCACGGACCCTCAGCCGCCGCCATTGCCGGTCGCCTATTTGCCCATCTCGGAGCCAGCGACCACCCCCAAGCAACCACCTGGGCCCAACGCAGCCAAGCCTTCTTCGCCTCCCACAGCGCCCTCTGCGCCCTCAGCCCCATGCCCACCTGCGGCATCCTCGCCGCCTGGAAACACAGCCAGAGCTAACATTCCTCCCATCCTAAAAGGGGACACGCATATTTTACAAATAGAAAGGGACACGCACTTTTCAAGGGGCTCACAGAGTACGGCCCTAATCCTATAAGAATCGGCACCAAACACGAACTCAGCAGCCCTCATCCCCCATCAAT
>REDP01000202.1 GCA_007693455.1 Planctomycetota bacterium
CTTTTTGCGTTAAAAGCATGCACCGCGAAGCGGAAATTCCTTACCCAAGGTGAGCCTTGCACCGCCCTGTGCTGAGCAATGAACCTGCTCTTGCCTCATCGCTGCCAGGTGCTGTGATTGGGACATGTTCACGGGAATCATCGAGCATGTATCAACCCTTTCCGCGGTCAGTGCCCAAGGCGCAGATCGTATGCTACAGATAGATCTCGGCCCTTTGCTTGAGGGCACTCGACTAGGTGATAGTATAGCTGTTAATGGCATTTGCCTGACGGTGGCCAAACTTGAAGGGAGGAATGCGTTCTTTCAGGCAGGGGCAGAAACGTTACGCAAATCCACTGCTGGGCAGTGGCGAACCGGTAGCCGGGTCAATCTGGAACGGGCCTTAGCCCTGGGGGATCGCCTTGGCGGCCATATGGTATCGGGTCATGTTGATGGCATTGGTCGTATTCATGCGCGCCGACCAGAAGGCAAGAGCGAACGCTTTGAAATTCTTCTCCCAGAAGATGGCAGTGTGCGCGTGGTGGAAAAGGGGAGCATTACTGTGGATGGGATTTCGTTGACGACCTGGGAGTGCAGCGGGCGGCGTTGTGCCATATCGGTGATCCAGCATACCTTGGCCCATACGACCCTGGGACAGGCGCGTCCAGGTACTGCGGTAAACCTGGAACAAGACCTCATTGGCCGCTGGGTTGCGGCCATGGTTACGGGGGGAGTTTAGGAGATGGCTGCCGCTCCGCGACTATCCCCCCGACAGCAGCTTGAACTGGAATATGGTGATCCAGCGGTTTCCGTCCTGGCACGAGTGGATACCATGGCGGCATCATTCACTGATCCCGATGATATTGTTCGGGCAGTGCGGCGTTTTATTACCAATGATGGTCGGATTGCCACTGAGTTGCGCAGTTTAGGTCATGACCCCATTGCCTTGGAATGTTTGGTGCGCTTGGCGGGTTGTTCGCGCTTTGGCTTGGGCATTGCTATTTTTGAGTATGGCCAGTTTTGGGCCGTGGTACAGGACCGCCTGTTTCGTCAGGTGTGGGGGCGTCAGTCCATGCGCGAGGAATGGGGACACTTTCGCGCCAATCAATATTCCCTCGAGGGGCGCATTAACGCACTTCTGGCCTTTCAGCATCGCCATTTATTGCGCATTATCCTGGGTGATCTCATGGGAGATCTTACTCTCCCGGCGATTACGGCGGAGATCGCCGACCTTGCCGATGTATGCATTCAGGCGGCTGTTGATCTTGCCGAGGAGGCAACCATGGCCCGTTGGGGGCAACCTCCAGCCCGCCTCACCGTATTTGCGATGGGCAAGCTTGGCGCGCGTGAGTTGAATTATTCCTCAGATATTGATCTTATTTTCAGTTACACCATCCAAGAAGAACGTCAGCAAGATGACATTGGTGCGCATGAATATTGCTGCCGCTGGGGGCAGGAAATTATTCGCATTCTCGATACGACCCACTCGCGAGGGCGCCTCTATCGCGTTGATATGCGCTTACGCCCTGAGGGCGCGAGTGGTGAGTTGGCGTTGGCAAATAGCGAGATTCACGACTACTGTTACTCCGTTGGGCGTAGCTGGGAGCGTCAGGCCTGGATTAAGGCTCGTGCTGTTGCTGGTGATCTCGCTGCAGGCCAAGCACTGATTCAGGAATTGCAGCCGTGGATATTCCCCATCGACCCTCGCTGGGAAGAACTCAAAGACGCCGCGGTGATGCGGCAACGCATTGAAGAGCGCTGTAGTGATGAGGATGTCAAGATAGGCGCCGGTGGTATTCGTGATATCGAATTTCTTGTTCAGTATTACCAATTGGGCTGGGGTGGACGCATTCCGGAACTGCGTCAACGCTCGACCTTGGATGTTATGGACGCTTTGCAGCGGCATGGCCTGATGACCCGTGAACACCACGAGCAACTTGCCAGCGACTATGAATGGTTGCGCATGGTAGAGCATCGCCTGCAGATGTGGGAGTCGCGGCAAGTGCACGCATTGCCCGATCAAGACGAACAACGCCGCCATGTGGCAGACCGCTGTGGCTATCAGGGGCCAGACGGTTTGCAGCGCTTTGATGCAGATCTCAATGACCTCCGTCTTCGCGTGCGGGCATTGGCAGAGGAGCACTATCTTGGCATAGACGATGAGCGGGCCGCTGCTTTTGCCCTGATCCATATGCAGGATCCCCCCGCATCAGTGCGCGAGCGCTTGTTGTCCTCGGTGGGTTTTCGTGATCCAGATCGAGCCATACAGCTTATTCGCTCCTTGGCCCATGAGCCCTTCTTCTTGCTGCGACGATCACGTACTGAACACGCCTTAGCCGAGTTATTACCCGATTTACTGCTTGATCTCGGCCGCAGTCCCAATCCCGATCGTGCGCTGCAAAACTTTGTGCGGATTGTCGATTCTGTGGGCGGGCGCGCTCTGTTTTATGAGCAGATGATTCGTCAGGGCGATGCCAGACGCCGCTTAACCAACCTTGCTGGATGGGCAGATGCCTTGGTGGAACAGATGGTGCGGCATCCTGGTTTAGCCGATGAAGTTGTGGAGCGTCTGCATCGTGGTGTGGCGAGTTTGCCCGAGATGATTGCCGAATTACGTGATCAGGTTCATGGTGAAAAGCATGACTACCTCATTACTACGGTGCAGTTTTTACAGACTCGAGAATTGGTTGCCACCGCCATCGAAGACCTTGAAGGGGTTATGCCAGCGGTGATCAGTCGCCATCTTTCTGCCGTGGCCCAGGCTATTATTCAGATCCTCTATGAGTGGCATGTGGATCATATGGCGCAGCGATGGGGAATGCCGCGCCTGGCCAATGGCGAGCCCGATCGCTTTGCGATTATTGGGCTTGGTAAATCTGGCTCGGGGGAAATGAGCTATGCTTCAGATCTCGATGTGTGTTTTGTCCATGATGGTGCGAGTCATTGCCCTGATGGTGACCATCAGGGAGATCAGTTTTGGCAGCGCGTGGCCCAGGGCATTATGCGCGATTGCCAGGAAGCGCGTCTGTATGAAATCGATGCGCGGCTACGACCCTGGGGCGACCAGGGTGCTTTAGTGGTAAGTCGCGCAACAATCGAGCGCTACTGGCGGCAACCGCGTGAGCTCTGGGAGCGCTTGGCTCATACGCGCATTTCCCCCATGGCAGGGGATGAAAGCTTGGGCACAATGATTGTGAAGCACATTGCTGATGCGGTCATTCATACCCCATTGGCTCCCGATGCGGTGACCCAGGTGGTAACCATGCGCCATCGCTTGCAGCACAGCGTTGAGCAACGAGATCACGTCAAGCGTGGGCCCGGTGGCTATGTAGACGTGGAGTTTTTAGTGCAGTTTGGGCTTATGGGGGGGCTGCAGTTGGGGCATATGCTGCCCGTGCCAGAAGCGCCACGCTCGGCGGTTGAGGGGCTTTCCTGGCGCGCCCGAGAACTCGTTCCCCCCGTGCTTGCGGAACTTCACGATGGAGATCATGAACTGGGAGAGCTGCCAGTGGGGCAGCCCATCGCCAGTGCTTTGGTGGGCTTGCAGCAGGCTGGACTGATTGCCCCGCAGGCTGCTGCAGACATGTTGGTTGGGCTTACCTTGCTGCGCTGGGTGGAGTCGCGCATGCGTTTGTATGCCGGAAAAGCGATTTCCCATCTCCCTACTGATATTCAGGCGCGAACCAGTTTTGCCCGCTGTGCTGGCTATCAGTCGCTTGCCGATATGGACCAAGATCTGCATTTGGTGCGTGAGCGTTGCCGTTTTTGGTTTGACTATTACATTTGTGAGGGCTTGCCGGCAGACCATGCGCAAGGATGAGCACCAAGGAGGCTGCGAAATGGACATGATATGGAAAAGCGAGTATGAAATAGGCCTTGCCGAAAGCGATGTCCAGCATCGCTACTTTCTTGATCTCCTGCGTCGCTTACAGGAGCATGAAAACAGCGACCTCCATGATCGAGAGGCGCGTATGCTGCTGCGTGAAATTGATCGCTATGCCTACTACCACTTTTCTAGCGAAGAATTATTGATGAGTATCTATCGCTATCCCGACTTGCATCAGCGCAAGCACAAGCACTTTAATCTGTTACAGGTACTCGATAAGAAGATTTGCGATTTTCGCCAATTGGGAACCAAGGTTGGACCTCTATGTAAGTTTCTCACGCGATGGTTTTTTCGTCATATTGATGATGACGATCGCGAAATGGCCCGCTATATTCGTCGTAGTCGCGAAACCGATCAGAGTATCGATCCGCGGCATATGACCGCCTCCATTAGCCGCGACCTGCGCCTTTAGGCTACCCTGCGGTTTGCTGCGCTGCCCGCATTTTTCGTAGATCAAGCGCGCCTTTGAGCACTTCTTCAGCGAAGTAACTTGAGCGAATATAGGGCCCTGATGCCACGTAGGAAAAGCCGAGTTCCTTGCCCCATTGTTCGTAGACGCGAAACTGTTCAGGTTCGACGAAACGCATAATATCGTGATGCTTAAGCGATGGCCGGAGGTATTGCCCCACGGTAAAGATGTCCACCCCATGGGCTCGGAGATCTTCCATGAGGACGCGAATTTCGGCATCGGTTTCGCCAAGTCCCACCATAATCCCACTCTTGGTCCATATCTCAGGGTCCCGTTGCTTCACTCGCTGCAAGAGATCGAGGGAGCGCTGGTACTGTGCCTGAGGGCGAACGCTGCGGTATAAGCGCGGGATGGTTTCCATATTGTGATTAAAAACATCAGGACGAGCATCAATAACCGTATCAACGGCCTGCCAGTCGCCACAAAAATCAGGGGTCAGTACTTCAACCAGTCCAGCGGGATTTTGTTCCCGCAGGGCGGCAATGGTGGCGGCAAAGTGTTCGCTTCCCCCGCCAGGGATATCATCGCGATTGACGGAAGTTAAGACCACAAAGTCTAAACCCAGTTCACCCACGGCGCGAGCTACGCGCTGCGGTTCGGTGGGATCTAAGGGGTCGATTTCGCCGCGCTTGCCTGTTTTTACATCACAGAAGGTACAGGTGCGGGTGCAGGTATCCCCCATCAGCATAAAGGTTGCCACGCGCTTGGAGTAGCATTCATGGCGATTGGGACATGCGGCCTCTTCACAGACGGTCACTAGGCCTTCGCGGCGCAGTACCTCATTGGTATGGGCACTGTGAGATTTGCGATTGAGGGGCCGCTTAAACCACTTGGGGAGGCGTTCGCGGGAATCGCTGATCGGTACGACGGCCATATGCTGTACTCCAAGGCAGTCCTCAGTCGCAGTGATGACTGGGGGATATCTGATGTTCTGGTCTCGCGTGCGGACCTGCGGCAGCCTAAAGCTGAGGGCGTGCAGCCAAGCGGCACTTGGCTTGGGGCTGTGTGTGGGGTAACGAGCTGTCTTGAGTATGCGGCTTGCAATACCTGTCGATCACCATGATACCCCGACCATGATGCACGACGAAGCGACCATAGTGATACGATCGGGGAACGGCGGTGATGGCTGCGTCAGTTTCCGCCGCGAAAAATATGTCCCCGAGGGCGGCCCTGATGGCGGTGATGGGGGGCGAGGTGGCGATGTGGTGATCATTGCTCGGCGCAACCTCAATACTCTCAGCGCCTTTATTCGCCGTCGCCATTGGAAGGCCCCCCACGGAGAACAGGGGGGCAGTCGCAATTGTAGTGGAGCCAAAGGGAATGACTTGGTCCTTGAAGTACCCTGCGGTACTTTGGTGATTGATGCTGATAGCCAGGCGCTCATTGCCGATATGACATCCCCAGACCAGCCCTTTGTGGTGGCTGCTGGTGGCATTGGCGGCAAGGGGAATACGCGCTTTAAAAGCGCCACCAATCAAACCCCACGCAAGGCTACACCTGGCCAGCCCGGAACCCAGCTTTCCCTGCGTCTGGAACTCAAGCTGATGGCTGATGTTGGGGTCATCGGCTTTCCCAATGCGGGCAAGAGCACCTTGCTGTCTCGGCTTTCACGGGCGACGCCCAAAATTGGAGCCTACCCATTTACCACCCTCGAGCCACAGCCTGGAGTTATTGAACGTGATGGTCGCAGTATCGTCATGGCCGATATTCCTGGTTTAATTGCAGGTGCGGCTGAGGGGGTTGGCCTGGGACATCAGTTCCTGCGACACGTTGAGCGCTGCCGCTTGCTACTGCACCTGGTCGATGGCAGTGAGGGCGAGAGTGATGCCATGCTTGAGCGTATTGAGGTGCTCAATAACGAACTGCGGCGATTCTCACCCCTGCTGGCTGGCAAAGAGCAGGTCGTCGTTCTCAACAAGCAGGATGTGTGTCCAGAACTCCCCGCCATAGCTCGGGAAATTTCTCAGCGCCTGGGCTTACCGGTGTTGACTGTCTCTGGCGTTTCTGGCGAGGGTCTGCGCGACCTGGAGAACACCCTGTTACAGCGCGTGCCCGAATCCCTGGTGGAAGAGTAGGTGTGGGCTGAAGCTGTCGACGCCGTGTAGGGATGCCGCGAACCGAAAGATGCGCCAAAGTCATCCTGCTTGAGTTTGGTGATTTTGATCCAACATCCTGCCTCCTGAGAAAGGATTCTATGATGGCCACCCCCCAGCGTATCTATAATATTTACCGTCAATTACATCGGGATGCGGAGACCATCTACGATTTTCAGGTAGCCGCTGGAGGCCGTATTAGCGGCACGGTAACCATGCTGCGTGCTGGTGATGCGGCGCTGCCGCTGCGTCGTTGGGCCGAAGAGATGCATGAACTTATTGGCGTCCTGCGCGGCACTCATGATGATCCCTATATTATGGAGGCGACGCAAACCTGGTACTGGGCCAGTATCTATGCGGTGCTCAAAGATCAGTCATGGGAAGACTTAGACTTTGCCGCAGCCCGTGAGCAGGCCCCTCGCTCACAGGTTTTTGATTGTGATCAATTGGCGTTTCAGGTGGATCGTTTGGCTGCCTTGGGGCCAGAGCAGGCCCCCCCACGAAAACTGTTCTTACTCTGGTGCGTTGCCGATGTGCTCTACCGCCAGGCCACGCCCCCAGCACAGCAGCGTAGTATCGAAGAAATCATGGAAGTGGACCTGCAAGACATGCTCAAGCGATCCTATCTCAAGCCCGTGATAGAGGCTGTACCCGCTTGATATCCAGGCTATGTCCCGCCTTGTGGGCAACCAATGCGTTTGACATCGTCAATAGTGTCAGCTTGATGGATGGCATCTGCTAAGCCGGTTATCGTAATTGCGCGTTGCATGCGATCATTACAACCAACTATCCAGCTACAGCCATGGCCACGTTCCATAATCGAATTACTTAAGACCAGCGCACTTAAAAGTGGTGAAGTTGGTACGGCAATGAGATGGCAATCAATGATTGTATGCCGTACTCCCCGTTCGAAAAGATCCTCAAACAGGCTCAACCACTCTTCACTATCACAGGCCCCAGCTGTGGGTCCCGCAGTGATAATCGTCCACGGTGCTTGTTCTTGGATTTCCACATCCATGGCATAATCTCTTTAGGCAATGGGTACCGTATCTGGGTATAATCGTTACGGCATCGTAGCCGCATGGTTTGATCGTGGCAAGCGGAGAAATGCATCACTACTACACAATGGGTTTCATGATCCTTGACCGCGCTGGTGGCAGCAATGAGTTGCGGCAGCTCCTCGACAATACCATGTCTGGCCAGGGAAACTGCTCGAAGAAAATGGCTTCCTTGCCAGCCTACGAAGGGGTATCTGTTTGAAACTTGATGACGCTCAAGATGACTTTTTGCGCTATTGCCGTCTGGAACGAGGGCTTTCGCCGCAAACGGTGTCTTCCTATCGGCGGGATCTCAGCCTGCTTGTCACCTGGTTGTACGACATGGATATATCCTTGCAGGACTTTGACGCCGCAGCCTGTGCTTGCTTTTTGGGATGGCTGCAGGACGACCGAGCTATGGCCGCCAGTAGCAGAAATCGCATCCTTTCCGCCCTGCGCTCCTGGATACGCTTTTTAGTTGCCGAGCGACTTCTTCCCCACGATCACCTTCACGCCATGAGTGGCGGCAAGGTGCAGCGCAGTTTGCCACAAGTGCTCAGTGCTGAAGAGGTACAAAAACTCCTCCAGAACCCAGCGCCCGGTCCGTTGCAGCTGCGTGATCAAGCCGCCTTGGAGTTGCTCTACGCCTGTGGTGGGCGGGTGAGCGAAGTGGCGGGTATTACCATTGCCGACCTCCGCGATGATGGCGCATTGGTCAAGCTCAAGGGGAAAGGGAATAAAGAGCGGATGGTGCCTTTGGGGGCAATGGCCCGTAGTGCAGTGGCCCGCTACCGACAGGATCTGCGTCCGCAATTAGCGGCGCTTACGGGGCGCTGCGACCATCTGTTGCTTTCGCGCCGAGGGCGGCCCTTGAGCCGACAAGCCCTGTGGCGCATAGTTGCAGCAGCGGGGCAGTGTGCAGGTATTGGCAAGCGACTCTATCCGCACCTCATACGTCATAGTTTCGCCACCCACTTGATTGCAGGGGGGGCTGATTTACGTGCTGTGCAGGAATTGCTGGGTCATGCCAACTTGTCCACCACCCAGCGTTACACCCACGTCGACGCTGATCGGCTACGGGCTATTCATCAACGCTGTCATCCGCGCGCCTAAGGTAGCCCGCGCCAGATTCCTGGGGTGGTCGTGGAAGTGTTACCTCATAGGTTGTTGGACATGCCAACTGCATCTGATACCGCGCGACTAACCCAGCTGCTCCAGCACTATTGGGGCTATGATAGCTTCCGGCCCCACCAAGAGCAGGCCATTAGCCAGGTAGTGGGTGGTGGTGATTGTCTTCTGGTGCTCCCGACTGGTGGTGGCAAGAGTCTGTGTTATCAACTGCCAGCCTTAGTGCGTGATGGACTGACAGTGGTTGTCTCGCCGCTTATTGCGCTCATGGACGACCAGGTGGCAGCAGCCCAAAACATTGGTATCGCCGCCGCGGCCCTGCACTCGCAGCGGTCTCCGGCCGAGCGTCAGGAATCCATGCGGGAAGCGCGTAGTGGTCGCCTGCGTCTCCTTTACATATCGCCCGAACGCCTCTTGATCGGTGACATTCTGCCCCAGGTGCGGGATCATTGTTGTCTGGTCGCGGTGGACGAAGCCCATTGCGTTTCTCACTGGGGCCATGATTTCCGCCCCGAATATCGTCAATTACATGACGCTTTTGCCCAGCTTGATGCATCCATACCGCGTATGGCATTGACTGCCACTGCTACCCCAGAGGTGCAGCGGGATATGGTACACTATCTAGGTTTGCGTGATCCAGCCCACTTTGTCGGCCACCCTGACCGGGCCAATCTGATGTATCGCTCCATACCGCGTCGTCGGGTGGCCGAGCAAATTGCCCAGGTTGCCCAGCGGCACCCAGAGGGAGGCGGTATAGTGTACGCCCTCACTCGCAAAGAAGTGGAGAAGCTTGCCCAAGAATTGCGCTCACGCGGAATAGATGCCCAGGCCTACCATGCTGGTATGGAGGCGGACCATCGTCGCCGCGTGCAGCAAGACTTTGTCGATGAAACGGTTCCGGTGGTGGTCGCCACGGTGGCATTTGGTATGGGCATTGATCGCAGTAACGTGCGCTGGGTTGTCCATGCAGGATGCCCACGTTCTCTGGAACATTATCAGCAAGAAAGTGGCCGTGCTGGGCGGGATGGCTTACCCGCCGAATGCGTCCTCTTATTTGGGGCTGGAGACCTGGCAACGCATCGTCATTTTATTGACGTTGATGCTCCGCCCCCTGATCGCCGCCAGGCGCTTGAAGATCAATTACGTGCCATGGCGCGCTTTGCCACCACTCCCGTATGTCGGCATCAGTTATTAAGTGAGTATTTTGGCGCCATCTATCCACCGCCTGGTCAGGAGGCGCAGGGGGAAGCAGGCTGCGGGGCGTGTGATGTCTGCTTGGGCGAAACCACCATTCTTGATGACGCCATGGCCGAGGATGTGGCGCGCAAGCTTATTGCCGTAGTCTGGCACACTAAGGGGGGCTTTGGTTTGGCCCATGTGGTAGCCGTGGCGCTGGGCCGTAATACCGTTGGTATCCGTCGCCATCGCCATGATCAGCTATCGGTGCATGGCATACTCTCGCATTGCGATGAAGCCACGCTGCGCACTTGGCTTGATCAACTCATAGTCCAGGGACTTCTCTATCAAGAGCGCAGTGACGGCTTTGCGCTCTTGCGCATGTCGCAGGAAGGGAAGACCTTATGCCGCGATGGCGGGAGAGTGCGATTGTCGCAACCGCAGCATCGTAAAGGGCGTAAAGCTGCTGGTGGCGAAGCTCGTTCCACTGGCAGCAGTCAGGATGTGGACGAGGCAGCATGGCAGGGAGTTGATAAAGGCTTGTTTGACGCCTTGCGTAGCATGCGCATGCGTATCGCCAAAGCCGATGGCGTGCCGCCCTATGTCATTTTCCATGATACCACTTTGCGGGAATTAGCCCGCGTAGCCCCCACGCAACTATGGGAATTAGAAGGTGTTAAGGGCGTTGGTCAGCGCAAAAGTGAGCGTTACGGGGCGGCAGTTATTGCAACGGTACAGGAATACCAGGGCCGATAGCCACGAACACCTTAGGGCCGCATGGGCACATCTTATTCCGCGGGCTCTTGGCGGCTCAAAGTTTGTCCCCGGGATCGCCGATCTCCTGATCGGCCTGCGAAAACGACCTGAATAGGGCGCTTTTTGCGCTAAAAGCATGCACCGCGAAGCGGGAATCCCTTGCCCAAGGTGGGATTCGAGCCGCCCTGATTACGCGGGCTCTTGTTGGTGCGCTATATGGTGCTCTATGAGCACTGAGATGGAAGCTCGTGGAGACAGCTTCCCCAGAGCTTGCTGGGTGCTGCCTTGGGCTAGGGGTTGCCGTCGATGACGACAATGTCTACGCGGCGATTTTTTTGCCGATTGGCCCGCGTTGCGTTGTCGGCAACGGGAGAGAATTCACCGAAGCCAGCGAAGAAAATGCGGTCTTCAGATATTCCTGCGCTGATGAGTTCGCGCAAAACGGCAAGGGAGCGGGCCCCGGAAAGCTGCCAATTGTCGCTCCAGAGGTCGCGGGTACGGCGAATGGGCTCGTTATCGGTATGGCCATCAACGCGGATCTCTTTGCCAGGATAGCGGCGATTAATGACTTCCACAATACGCGCCAAAGAGCGTTTGGCATTCGCGGTAAGATCAGCCGAGCCAGAACGGAAAAGGATTTCGTTGCCTACGGTAATAACCACTTCTCGACCGCGCGTACTTGTCGTGGCACCCGTGCCATCAAGCTCATCGTCAAGGCTCGGACCAGTGGGTTCTGGCACTTCCACAACGCGTGCTTGTTCGCGAGCCAAGGCTGTTTCAAGAGCGCCAATTTTGGCCTCAAGCTCAGCAATTTCAGTCTCACGGTGGAGAACCGTGCGATCATCCTGGTCGCGGACGCAGCCACTGGAGAACAGGGTGGCGGCGGCGAGTATGGCGGTGGTCAAGTACAGTTTCATGGTCGAAATTGTAGGCACCTCCCACTGCCGCGCAACCGTTCTACCGCTCATCCTCAGGGCGGCTCAAAGCTCGTCCCCGGGATCGCCGATCTCCTGATCGGCCTGCTAAAACGACCTGAATAGGGCGCTTTTTGCGTTAAAAGCATGCACTGCGAAGCGGGCATTCCTTTTCCTGACAAGCTTTGCGCCGCCCTGTCGCTCATCCTAAGCGCGCGATCACCGCATCACCCATGTCCTGCGTGGACAGGGCCTGGACGCCAGGACCCGCCATGTCGGCACTGCGTAGGCCATCACGCAGGACTGCCCGAATGGCCTGTTCTACGGCATCAGCCTCTGTTTCGCAGTTGAGGCCATAGCGCAGGAGCATACCAGCCGAGGCAATGGCGGCCAAAGGATTGGCGATGCCTTTGCCGGCAATATCAGGGGCCGAGCCATGAATCGGCTCGAAGAAGCCCACCGGACCACCTACGGCAGCGCTGGCGAGCATACCAATAGAGCCCGTCAGCATGGAGGCAGCGTCGGAAAGAATGTCGCCAAAGAGGTTGCCCGTGACAATAACATCAAATTGGGTAGGCCGTCGCACCAGCTGCATGGCGGCGTTGTCCACATACATATGGCTGAGTTCCACGTCGGGGTAATCGGCCGCCATTTCACTGACAACTTCGCGCCACAGTTGACTGACATCAAGGACATTGGCCTTGTCTACCGAGCACAGGCGTTTGCTGCGTAACTGAGCAGTAGTGAAGGCTACTTGAGCAATGCGCCGAATTTCCTCCACCGAATACACCATGGTGTTGCTTCCCACGCGCCCATCACCACTGCCACTGACGCCACGTGGTTCGCCAAAATAAATGCCACCGGTGAGTTCACGCACAACCATTATGTCGGTGCCGCGTACGACCTCAGGCTTGAGGGTCGAGGCATCGACCAGCTCATCATAGACCACAGCTGGGCGAAGGTTGGCGAAAGCGCCCAGCTGTGAACGCAGCTGCAAAAGACCTGCCTCTGGCTTGAGGTGGTGTGGCATGTCTTCCCACTGCGGTCCACCGATGGCGCCAAAAAGCAGCGCGTCGCTAGCCTTGACTCCGGTGATGGTATCTTCGGGCAGGGGAACCCCGGTGGCATCAATGGCAGCTCCACCAGCGAGATACTCCTGGAAAGTGAAGTCATGGCCAAAGCGTTCACCGATGGCTTGGAGTACGCGCACTGCCTGGGTGTTGACTTCTGGGCCGATGCCATCGCCATGGATCAGGGAGATAGAAAAGCTGCTCATTGTCGACTCACTTGGGAAAAACGGGCGCATGGCGCCGATGACTGGTGAAGGGGAAGGATGG
The DNA here is from genome assembly GCA_007693455.1 of Planctomycetota bacterium. Taxonomy (GTDB): domain Bacteria; phylum Planctomycetota; class UBA11346; order UBA11346; family UBA11346; genus REDP01. The sequence continues at coordinate 12,776 of REDP01000202.1, forward strand.
TTTCCTTATCGCGAAGGGGGCATGATGGGGCACTTTGTGGCGGTGCAATACGTCGCTGTTGGTATGGCATCGCCTCTGGGTCCTTGCCTCGCTGGTGGGCTGCCCATCCTTATGTTATGGCATGGGCACAACCATTCTGGCTCATTGATGGCCACAATCTCTTGCATACCATCGGCGAATTGCGGCGCCTGATGAGCAATGATATGGTCCTCGCCCAAGAGTGTTTGTTGTCGCGATTGGCTGCCGTGCAGGGGTCAACCTGGTGTTTTTTTGATGGTGGTCCAGACGGGCAGGCGCACTCTAGGCACCACGATCAATCTGTGGTCCAGGTGTATGCGGGGGCCTCATGTGCTGATAATGCAATTATTGCCTGGTTGCAGCGCTATCCCCAGCGTCGCCCGGCCACGGTGATTACGGCCGATCGTGATTTGCGCTTACGCGCTCGCGCGCAAGCGGCGAAGGTGCTCGACCCCATAGCCTTTTGGCGCCGTCATGTCCCACGCAATGGCGCATCGGTAGATGAGCCCATTGTGGATCAGCATCGCCCCTTGGCTGAACATGAAGTTGAGGAGTGGTTACGGTATTTTGAAGCGGACGATTGAGTATGCGTTGCTCGGGCTCTCCTGGGAGCGTAGTCGCCTAGCCTTGGGACACGAGAGGGAGAGAGAGGGTGAAGGTGGAGCCTTCTCCTGGAGTAGAGCTAACGCTGATATGTCCACCATGACTTTGCACCACGTGACGTACAATGCTTAAGCCCAGTCCAGTGCCGCCAACTTCTCGTGAGCGCGCTTTGTCAACACGGTAGAAACGCTCCCAGATACGTTCAATATGCTTGGCGGTAATGCCGATACCATTATCACGTATTTCACAGTGCAATTGTTGTTGCTCAATTCGTGCCAACACGGTTACCGTGCCCCCTTGGGGAGTGTATTTAACGGCATTATCGATTAAGTTGTCAAAGGCTTGGTGTAGGAGCTCTGGATCTCCCCGCACTGGTAGGGGATGTTGCGGAAGATCATTATTGAGTGTAATGGCGTTATCTTCGGCAGTGGTTTTCAATTGATGGCTGCTTTGACGCAGAAGAGACCCGACATCAATAATCTCCCATTCGCAGCTATTGCTGCCCACTTCTGCGCGCGAAAGGGTGAGGAGATCCATGACGATACTGCTGAGTCGCAGGCATTGATCAGAAACTTTGCCGATAAAACGATGGCGAATGGCCTGGGGCATATCTGGGTCATCAAGAACCGTTTCCACTAAACCACGGATGGCTGCTAGGGGTGTTTTCAGCTCATGACTCACATTGGCAACAAAATCTCGCCGCATGTGCTCAATGCGCCTGCGTTGGCTGACGTCATGCAGCACCAGAACAGCGCCAACAATGTGTTGTTGCTGATCGGCGAAGGTACTGCAGTGCAGTTCGATACTGAGCTCTTGAAGGGAGCGGCGTTGGCTCCAGCAGCTATAGTTTTGTTGACGGGTTACCCCATCGGCGAGGACGGCATCAAGGGTTTCACGGACAGTGGGATCTCGCGAGCACTCCCATAATGGACAACGAACCTGAGGAATATCGCAGTCGAGTATATCTGCCGCCGCCCCATTCATCATTATTACCTGCTGCTGTGTGTCTACCGCAACCACTCCTTCATCAAGGGCTGTGAGAATGGCTTGCAGGCGATTGCGCTCATCGGTAATAATATCTAGGCGCTGCTGCAATGCTTCGGCAAGGGCGTTAAAGGTATCGGCGAGAACCCCAAGCACGTCTTGTTTATTGCCCACTGGTACGATGCGCTGACTAAAATCGCCCTGGCGAAAGGCATTCGCTGCCGCAGTCATCGCCCGTAAGGGCTGAGAAAGGCGCCCTGCCCACCAGAATCCAATGAGCACGGCTATGGTGACTCCACCGATGCTGGCGACCACAAGATTGCCAATAAGGGCGTTGCGGCGCTGCGCCACTTCAAGCAGCGGGTAAGCCACTCGCGTGAGTGCAATCATCGCACCGTTACTATCGCGCATATGCTGGGCAACGTAGAGCAGATCGTAATGTACGCTGGAGCTATAACGCAGGGCAGTACCGCTGCCCGTCTCCAGGGCTTGCTGCACTTCGCTGCGCTGGAGATGGTTATCCAGTTCATGATAAGGCCGTCGCGATTCGGCAAGCACGGAGCCATCGGGGGCGATAATGGTAACACGCGCGTTGAGAGCGCGGTCGAGTACGCGGACCTGTTCGCGCACTTCTTCAAGGCGGCCCTCTTGTATGAGCGGCTTGCACAGGGCGTTGATGGCGCTGGTCTTCTGCTGGAGGGTTGTGGTGAGCTGCTCAATGTTATCGCGGGCAAGTTGTCGCGCGGCAATGGTTCCTGTTATCGCCACCGCGAGGATAACGATAATGGCGTTGCTGAGAGCAAGTTTCCAGCGGAGGTTTAACTGTGCGATCACAGGTCTATTATCATCGCATCATTCATCGAGAAAGCGATAACCCACTCCGCGAATGGTTTCCACCATGTCACGAGCGCACCCAAGTTTTTTGCGGATAGATCGAATATGTACGTCGATATTGCGATCAAGAACGATTGCGCCATCACCTATGACGCTGCCAATGAGTTGATCGCGAGTGAAGACGCGGCCAGGATGAGTGGCGAGGAAATGGAGTAAACGGAACTCGGTGGCAGTAAAACGCTCTGGTTGGTCATTGATGCGCACTTCGTGGCGTCCGGCATCAATGGATAATGGACCGATGCTCACTTGTTCAGGGCCGCTGTTTTCAGAAGGGATGCTATTGCTACGCGATCCGCGGCGCAGCATGGCCTTGACGCGAGCAATCAGTTCTCGTGGGCTAAAGGGTTTGCTAATGTAATCGTCGGCTCCCATGCCGAGTCCCAGTACCACATCGCTTTCTTCACTTTTGGCCGTTACCATGATCACTGGCACCCGTGAAGTGCGAGATTCGGCACGAATATGCCGACAAATTTCTAAGCCATCCAGTCCTGGTAGCATAAGATCAAGAACAACGAGATCAGGAGGGGTGCGCTGGATCTCAGCAATGCCTTGGTGTCCATTGCCAATTCCCACTACATCGAATCCTTCGCGCATGAGGTTATAGACGACCAGTTCGCGTATGTCTGGTTCGTCTTCAATTACCACGATGCGCGCGGTTTTACCGGGGGATGGGCCCATACATCGATCCTTTATCAGTATGTCGGAACACGGTGCTTATGCAGGATGAGACACTACGCTGCAATTGTAAAGAACATATAAATATGTGGTGAATATTTGTGTATTGATAAAGAGGGAGATGTGTAGGGGTATGCATGGGTTCATGGCCTAAACAGTGTTGCTGGTGAAAAACTGTCGCACTGCGTGGCGGTCGTTTTTGCCGTTGGCGAGCTGCGGAATGGTGTCGGTGAGATGCCAGTGCCGCGGTCGCTGGGCTGGGCTCAGCTGCCGCCGACACCAGGATTCCACATGCTCGATATGCAGCGGAGTATCTGTGTGGCGTGGCGTGATCCAAGCCGCCGCCACCTGTCCCCACTGGGGATCGGGGATGGCGACCACACAGCAGTCACCAATGTCAGGGTGGGTAAAGAGTATCTGCTCAATATCTTCACTGAAGACGGTTTCACCGCCAGAGGTGAAGGCTTGATCAAGGCGTCCGCGTAGGTGCAGGATGCCAGTACTATCAATGTCTGCCGCATCGCCGGTATGGAGCCAGCCCAGGGCATCACGAAGAGAGATTGTGCGCCCGTGCTGATAGGCGGTGTCGGCGATTCCTGGACCACGAACGAGGAGTTGCTGCCCGCTTCCGATCGCCAGTTCGTATCCAGGCAGTGCTGGCCCGCAGGCGGATGGACCGGGGTCATCGGTGTAGCGTTCACAGGTGGCCATGGCGGCGGTTTCGGTGGCTCCCCAGCAACGAAGGGGGATGCAGCCAGTCGCTATAAGGCTCTGACGCAGAGCGCTGGAACAGGCGGCCCCTCCTAGCAGAATAATAGGAGCGTGATCCCAGTGAGGAGTATGTTCCAGGAGGCGCTGGGCCATGGTGGGTACGACACTGATCCCGTGACAGTCGTGGAGACTGGCGATAACCTGCTGTGCGGCAAATGCGCTATGCAGAGATAGGTCGGCGCCTGCCAGGAGGCTGCGCAGTACCGCCATACATCCGCCGACGTGGTGGAGAGGAAGGCAGCAGAGCCAGCGCATTCCTGGACTCAGACCGAGATGTTGTGCTTGGCAGTGGGCGGCTGCGAGTAGTGGTCGTTGGCGTAAGGCGATGGCGCGATGGCGGCCGCTGCTGCCCGAACCAAAGATGATCCAAGCGATGTGCTGACCATCCTCAACGCAATCAATGCTGTCCACGGCTGGCCACTGCGGTGGCAGGGGGTGGTGCTGCATATTGGGCTGTGGTGGTGTGGAGCCAAGCCAATGCCGCGGCTGGATGGGAAGCTGTTGTAAACGGGCGCGATGGCTGGCGGGGGGATCATGGGGCGATAAAAGTACCAGGGACCGCCGCGTCCATAGGGCCGCCAGGAGGAGATGAACGGACGCAGGTTGCGGGACTGTGCAGAGCACCAGCGGATCTTCACCAGGAATGCGAGAAAGCCAAGATGCGGCAGCAGCACATCCAGCAGGAAGCCCGTAGGCGTGTTCCCACGGATGTTCTGCCTTGCTGGCAATAGACCACACTGAGCAGTGATCTAGCTGATCGGCCATTCTACACCCAGCCCACTGGTTTCTGGCAATCGCCAGTCCCCCCCAGTAATAGTCGCTCCCTCGCCATCGCTGGGGTCGTTGGCCAGCAGCGCTCCCGTGTCCAGGCCGTGAAATTCATGGTCGAGGCCGAGGGCAGCGCAGGCATGCAGGGCATGGGCACGGCCAATACATGAATCCAGGGTTGAGGACACGACTACCCGTCGGGGATGGCGTGCTTGGGCCAAGTGTACAATTTGACGGAGGGCCGGAAACCCTCCCAGCCATTGCATTTTAATCACCAATACCTCAGCCCAACACTCACTGAGCACGCGGCCAATGGTGGCAAGTGAACTGAGCGATTCGTCTAAGCCAACGCGCAGCTGCACTTCGGTAAGGGCAGCCAGTGCTTCCTCCTGGCCTACGGGCAGGGGTTGTTCCACATAATCAATGGCAAGGCCTTGGCATTCCTTGGCAAAGCGACGGCAGTCATCGATGCTCCAGCCACCATTGGCATCAATGCGTTGTTTCACCTCAGTGCCCCATTGTTCGCTGAGCTGGTGTGCGGTGGCAATATCGGCATCAATATTGCCAGAGCTTTTCCACTTATAGCAGCCATGTGTAGGCGGGGAGAAGCTTGCAGTTCGAGGGTCGACCAGCAGTGCATTGCAGCGCAGGCGGGAACTAGGGCGGGAGCCAGTAGCGGCAGCTAATTGCCGCGCTAAGGGAAGCCCGCGCTGACGCGCACTGCGATCGGCCAGGGCTCCACGGATTGCGGCAGCCGCACAGGGGGCGCGATCTCCTAGCGATTGCGCGTAACCCAGGGCGGCCCGGGCCTGATCAGGGATACTGGCAAGGGCCTGGAGGCAGTCCTCTGGCTGTTCACCACCAAACCCTGGTAGCGGACTGGCTTCGCCCCATCCTACCACATCGTTGTCTGCAACCTGTACCAGCCAAACGCGACGCTGGCTGATGCTTCCACGTAGGGTACGCAGCGGGGATGAGAGGTGCAGGTCGTGGGGAAAGATATTCCAGCTCAAGCTCATGCGATAATGTCCTTACAAATCCATCGAGGCCATTGGCGCGCTGCAGGTGCTGCTCAGGCGCTTAAGCCGCCAAGGCTTAGGCATACCAGCTTGCAATGCATATGGCGGTGACCAGTTCCAATATGGCGGCCAGGCCCAGGCCAGGATTGAGCGCACGGCCCTCGCGACTGGCAACAAACAGCCAATGACCAGCACCCCCAAGGCCATAAAAAACCAGCAGTGGCCACGACCAGCCGCTGCCCAGTCCGAGACAGATCCATGCTCCGAGATGGAGGGCGGCGATATAGGCTAAGTGCTTTCTGGTGCCCAAGCGAACGGCGAGGGTGCGTTTGCCTACAGCATGGTCGCCTTGGCGGTCGCGATGGTTATTTACGGCAATGATGACGCTTGCCTGGAGGCCAATGGCGCTGGCGTACCACCACCACGCAAGGGGCCAACTGGCCAGCTCGGGTGCCTGCACCCAGGCTGAACCAAGAACGGCGAAGAAGCCAAAAAACACCCATACAAACAGATCTCCCAGACCATGGTAGGCCAAGGGGAAGGGGCCCCCAGTGTAGGCTATGGCACATATTAGCGAGATGATTCCCAGTACCAATAGTGGCCAACCAGCAATCGCTGCCAAATATATGCCGGGAATAAGCGCCAGGAGTAAAACTGCTCCTGTGGCCCATAACATGGAGCGGGCAGTAATCTGCCCACTGGCTACCGCTCGTTGCGGCCCGTGGCGCTGGGGACCATCTGCGCCATGGAGGCCGTCAAAGGCATCATTGGCAAAATTGGTGCCGATCTGGATCAACAAAGCGCCCACTAGGCAGGCTAGGCTGGGCAGCCAGAGCCACTGACCCGCAGCGCTAGCGCCCAGGGCGCTCCCAACAATAACAGGGGCCACACTGGCCAGCAGGGTTTTTGGGCGCGTCGCCTGGAGCCAAATCATAGCTGGCGCAGGGGCGTGCTTGTTCACGGGAAACGTGGATACTTGCTGAAATCTGGTGGACGTTTTTCAAGAAAAGCGCTATGGCCCTCTTTGCCTTCTTCACTGAGGTAGTAAAGGAGAGTGGCGTTACCCGCTAATTCTTGAAGGCCAGCTTGTCCATCACAGTCGGCATTGAGTGCCGCTTTCAAGCAGCGCATCGCCAAAGGTGAATGTGCCAGCATTTCCCTGCACATACGTAAGGTTGCCTGTTCGAGATCGGCAAGAGGTACGACTTCATTCACCAGGCCCATTTGGAGGGCTGCCTGGGCATCATATTGGCGACAGGTAAACCAAATTTCCCGCGCCTTTTTTTGCCCCACGATGCGTGCTAGGTAACTAGCGCCATAGCCACCATCAAAGCTACCCACCTTGGGACCCGTCTGCCCAAATCGGGCATTATCGGCAGCAATAGTTAAGTCGCAGATCACATGCAGAACATGGCCGCCACCGATTGCCCAACCAGCAACCATGGCTACCACGGGCTTAGGACAGGTGCGTATTTCACGCTGAAAATCCAAAACATTGAGTCGTGGAACACTATCCCCATCCTTGCCGCCAATATAGCCACCATGGCCGCGGACTTTTTGATCGCCACCTGAACAGAAGGCCTTATCGCCCGCTCCAGTAAGGATGATGGCGCCAACACTCTCGTCGTCTCGAGCAATGGCTAAGGCCTGACGCAGCTCCTGAACGGTGCGCGGCGTAAAGGCATTATGCACCTGCGGACGATTAATGGTGAGCCGTGCGACGGAGCCATTGTCAAGGGTGCCTTTATCAAAAAGAATGTCTTCGAAGTCATGCTCATAGGGTTGCCACTGCACTGCGATCATACTGAGTTCCTTGATGAGAAGAAATGCGCTGGAGACTGAAAGGTCTGATCAGAGGAGGAGAACAGCTGCTAAAACGAGACTATCAGCGACCTGTGGCAAGGTGGATGCTGTACCTCTGCAGGCATTGATACGGCTTACGCCGTTCAGTATATTAGCCTGCGGAAGGGCGGAAACTGGTTGTATCCTGGGCAAGGAAACCACGGACAATGTTTACCAGGCTATCGCGGCATTCCCGATGCACAGCATGGCCACATTCGGGAACCGTGGAAAGTCGTGCTTGGGGCATGGCCGTCACCATGCGCTCCATATCATGTACGTAGCGCTGGTCGGCACCGCCAGCAATGGCCATGGTTGGGCAATTGATGCTGCCCAGATGCTCCCACAAAGATGGCGTGGCGCCTTGTCCCAGGCAGCGCAGGCTGGCCGCAAGGCCATCGGCATCTTGATTGAGTCGACGGCAGCGAATGTGTTCGAGCATGCTCCGAGGTAACGGGCGTACATAGCGCAAGGCGGGATTGGATTCCCACCAGGCAACAAACTGTCCAATGCCACAGTCCTCCAGCATCATCGCCAAACCTTCATCGGCGAGTCGGCGCTGTTCACGCTCATCGCTCTCAGCGATACCAGGCCGACAGGAGACGAGCATCAATCGCCGCACCACTTGCGGATGTTCCAGGGCCAGTTGCAGGGCTACCCGCCCTCCCATACTGTATCCAAGCAGATCAAACGGTGCCTGATCAGCAAAGCGCCGCACAATCTCAGCGGCAACGCTGCTGGGGGAGGTGTCTGGCGGACACAGCTGATGTCCATGCCCGGGCAGAAGATAGGTGCGTACAGCAATGCCTGTATCGGCAAAGACTTCCTGCCAGGAGAGATCAGTTTCGGTAAAACCGTGCAGAGCGATGAGCATTCGCACAGGCTAGTCACCTTGCCAAGGCGGGCAAGCAGTCAGGGGCTGCGGAATGGGGGGATAGCGTCCAGTAAGACAAGGCCCTGGCGATTGCGGTTATGGAATTGAATCTGTAGTTCGCGTACTTCACGACTGCGTGGGTCATCGGCTGTGCCAATACTGGCACTATGGCCCCAATTGCTGGCCTCGCTCTTCCAGTCAGTACTGGTAAAGTCAAACTCGATGCGCTGCCATTGTCCTTCCTCAGGCGAGACGGTGACCGTGCGAGATTCATAATAGGTGTAAGAAGGCCCTGTTTTTACCGCGAGGCTTACGGCAATCGCCGCATCTTCAGGATTGGCGATGAGAAAACTCAGGCTGGGGTGCTGATCAATGGAGAATGTACGGGCACGGCGTATGGTAGCCTTGTCATGACTGCCGCCGTGGTAGGTGATGGCGAGGACGATATTGTCAACGCCTTGATGGTGTACGGTGCGGTGTTCCCAGGTGACCTCGTTGGCGTATTGAGGGTCGTCCTGCCAATTTTCGCGTGCTTCAAGGCCTTCCATATGGTTCTCGCGTGCTGACGCCGTTTGCTGCTGATAGGCTTGCATGGCCTCTTCGTAGGATCGGTAATGCTGCTCGAGTTCGTTGAGCCGATCCAATACTGCGCCGTCACTACCGCCGCGATCGCGGTAATGCCGATAGTAGGTGAGCGCCTCAAGTTGTCGACCTTCGCGGGCATCAAGGAGGCGTGCGAGTAATAATACGGCGCGGTATTCTTGCTGTGGTTCTAAGTCCCAGGCCCGTTGGGCGAGATCAAGAGCCTCATCCATAAGCTCGCGTTCGCTGCACCAACGTGCCAATGCCAGGACGGCTTCATAGTCGTTTTCATCCAGGAGGCGTAAACGGCTTTCCAAGCCCAGGTGAATACTGGCAACCAAGGCCCGAGGCAATTGCACTTCGCCATGGGGCATGTTAATGGTGACGACTCTTCCCGTGGCTTGTATTACCTTGGCATAGAAGCGATGGCCGTTTTCCAGGATAATGATGTCTTGGCTGTGCTCATGATCTATGGGGGCAGGAACGGAGTCTTCGGCGGCTAGTGCCTTTGCAGTTCCTGCGACAAGCATGATCAGCATACCGATCAGCAGCAACAATGCTTGTACCATGTGGATCACCCTCGCAGCAGGGCTAGACGCGGGGAGAGGCATGGGCTTACCATCGCCGCGGTGATAAGCGATGGACCGTGGCGTAGTGCCCAGCGTGGAGTGAGGAAGGAGGGGATGATGCATTGCAAACAACGAGTTTATGAGTGATTCTTCTCAGAACAACAGATGGCCCAGACCGTCTGCAGACGATCTGGGCCAAAGGCATCTTGCGATGCGAATCAGCGATGTTCCATACTGAGCGCCCTAGCGGCACGGAAGAAATGTCCCTAAGCGCCAGGTGGCTGGCCGATCCCCTGCAGGGAAGAATGGACAGGGCATGGCTCCATCGAATGTCCAAGGTGGAGGCCTCTTGGGCGCGGCCACCTTAGTCGATGACAGCTAGGATATCGGACTCTTCCATGACCAAGAAGTCTTCGCCCTGATGGGTGACTTCGGTGCCAGCATAGCTGGTGAAAATGACACGGTCGCCCACTTTAACTTGAAACTGGGAGCGTTCGCCGTTTTCCATGACTTTGCCACTGCCGATGGCGATGATTTTGCCTTCTTTGGGCTTGTCTTTGGCGGTTTCGGGGAGGACGATGCCGCCCTTGCTGACTTCGGCAGGAGTGGCGCGCTGTACCAGAACATGGGCACCAAGGGGGGAAATGGCTGCTTTGGCCATGGTTGAAATCTCCACACTGGGATAGGGGTGAATGAATAGAGGCAAGCAACCGAACGCCTGATTGCGGGTTATGGCGATACGGGCGTTCGGAAGCAGGGTTTATTTTTTCTCGTCGTCAACGACTTCGTATTCGGCATCTTTGACGCCGTCATCGTTGCTGCTTGCGTTGGCGTCTTGGCTACTGGCGGCGGGATCAGGGGCCGCCGATTCATTGGCGGCAGCCGATGCCTCGTAGACCCGCTTGCCAAAGCTTTGCGCTGCAGTCTCCAATTGTTTGGTGGCTTCTTCGATGCTAAGTTTGGAGGCATCGCTTGCATCTTTGGCTTGTTCCAGGGCGCTGATTGCGGCGTTAATGTCGCTCTCTTCACTGCCCTGGAGTTTATCTTTGTGTTCTTCGAGCATTTTCTTGGTTGAGTGGATGAGCTGTTCGGCTTGGTTTTTGGTGTTGGCCAATTCGGCTCGAGCCTGGTCGGCGGTTTCGTTGGCCTTGGCCTCATCCACCATGCGCTGGATGTCATCCTCGCTTAAGCCAGAGCTGTTTTCGATGCGAATTTCTTTTTCTTTGCCGGTGCCTTTGTCTTTGGCGCGAACGTCAAGGATACCATTTGCATCCAAGGAAAAGGTCACTTCGATTTGTGGCATTCCGCGGGGTGCGGGGGGGATGCCTTCTAAGTCAAACTTACCCAAGTGACGGTTGTCGGAGGCCATTTTGCGTTCGCCTTGGAAAACCTGAATGGTAACTGCAGGCTGATTGTCCATGGCCGTTGAGAATACTTGGCTCTTGGAGGTGGGAATGGTGGTATTGCGCTCAATCAAGGGGGTAAGGATGCCGCCTTCGGTTTCAATACCCAGGGTCAAAGGAGTAACATCGAGGAGAAGCACGTCTTTGACATCGCCTGCCAAAACGCCGCCCTGAATGGCCGCACCTGCAGCCACAACTTCATCAGGATTCACCGTTTTCTTGGCGTCTTTGCCAAAGATTTCCTTGCACATGGCCTGGGCTGCGGGCATGCGCGTGGAGCCACCTACAAGAACCACATCGGTAATGTCACTGGGGGACAGTCCGGCATCCTTGAGAGCCTGTTCGCAAGGCCCACGGGTGCGTTCAATGAGACTCTTGGTGATATTTTCAAAGGTGGCCCGAGTCAGGGACATATTCAAGTGTTTGGGGGCACCGTTGACCATGGTGATAAAGGGCAGGCTAATCTGCGTGCTAGTGACCTGGGAGAGATCCTTTTTGGCCTTTTCTGCGGACTCTTTGAGGCGCTGCAGGGCCATGGGGTCCTGACGCAGGTCAATGCTGTCAGATTTACGGAATTCATCGGCAATAAAATTGATGATTGCTTCATCAAAGTCATCGCCGCCGAGATGACTGTCGCCGGAGGTGGAGAGTACCTCTACCACGCCATCGCCAACCTCAAGGATCGAGACGTCGAAGGTGCCACCACCAAGATCGTACACGGCAATTTTCTCATTGGTCTTTTTGTCAAGGCCATAAGCCAAGGCGGCAGCCGTAGGTTCGTTAATAATGCGTTTTACTTCAAGACCAGCAATACGGCCCGCATCTTTGGTGGCCTGACGCTGGGAATCGTTGAAATAGGCAGGTACCGTGATGACAGCTTCCGTTACGGCCTCGCCGAGATAGTCTTCAGCAGCCTTTTTCAGGTACTGCAGTACCATGGCGCTAATCTCGGGTGGTGAGAACTGCTTGCCGTCGACTTCGACGCGTACCAGTTCACTGCTATCACCAATGATGGTATAGGGCACCATGCCTTCTTCAGAGCCAACTTCATTGTGGCGACGACCCATAAAGCGCTTGATGGAGAAAATAGTGCGTTGGGGGTTGGTAACTGCTTGATTGCGTGCCATCTGACCAACAAGGCGTTCGTCATTATCGGTAAACGCCACCACTGAAGGCGTCGTGCGCGCGCCTTCTTGGTTGCTAATAACGGTGGCTTCACCGCCTTCCATGACTGCGACACAGCTGTTGGTGGTACCAAGATCAATACCGATGATTTTACCCATGAGGGACAACCTTTCCGCTGTAAAAGCGTGAGAATCGAGTGAATAAACTAAGAGTGACGAGGCAGTAGGGCGCGCACCGTGCGGGAGAAATCTCCCACAGGCAAGGGTTTGGCGAATAGTTGGGCCGCGCCAGCCGCTTGCGCTGCGTGGCGCAGCATGTCGTCGGCACGTGCGCTCAAAAAAATCAACGGAGGATGTTGACGTGGGGCACACTGACGCTGGAGTCGCGCAAGAAACTCAAAACCACTAATGTCGGGCATGTCAACATCACTGACAATGAGATCGCACCACTGCCCTTGGAAATGGGAAAGAGCCTGATGTCCATCACAGACGGGAATGCTTGCACAGCCCAACTCATCGAGCAGCTCACACACGCTTTCCCGCACAAGGCGGTCATCATCGATGACCAAGATGGTGGACATAACAGCATCTAGCATCCTCCATGCCATAGTTGAGCAGCCGGGCCATGTCACGCAAAATGTTTACAGTAAGCACTTTGTATATATTGGGGCTTGTGGAGCGGATGGCTTTCCGGTCATTATGACCAAGTTGATTCTGGAGGCCTGTCACTCTGCTTGGGGCGCTATCCAGGGATTGCCATGGCGCTACACTGACAATGATGATCCCTTGCTGGGGTTGTGTTTGTATGAGAACGCGGGCTATGAGAGATCGGAGCCCGCGCGCCTGTGTTACCCTAGGTGGTGAGGAGGGGGCCATGAGCCTTGCAGATATGCGTCGAGACTATTGTCATGGAGCCTTAGTGGAACATGCGGCTGGTGATGATCCCATAGCCCTGTTCGCGCGCTGGTTTTCCGATGCGGTTGATGCCGAAGTCAAAGAGCCCAATGCCTGCGTTCTGGCAACCGTTGCTGATAACGGGTGTCCTTCTGCTCGGGTGGTACTATGTAAGGGCTTTGATGATGATGGCTGGAGGTTTTTCACCAATTTAGAAAGTCGAAAAGCCCTCGATCTGCATCGCCATCCCCACGCTGCGCTATGTTTTCATTGGCACGAGCTTGAGCGACAAGTGCGTATTGAAGGACCCGTAAGCGTGGTCGATCGTGAGGCCGTACAGGCGTATTTTCATTCGCGCCCACGTACCAGCCAGCTGGGAGCTTGGGCATCTCCGCAAAGCCGAGAGATCGCCAGTCGTGAGGCCTTAGAAGAGACTTTTGGCTCATTTGCCGCCGTGCATGCGCGCGGAGAGATCCCCGTCCCACCCCATTGGGGGGGCTTTGTGGTGCACCCACAACGTATTGAATTTTGGCAGGGCCGGCCTTCTCGTCTCCACGACCGCCTGCAGTACCAGCGTAAGACAGCAGACAGCTCTTGGCAGCGAGTACGTCTTGCACCATAGTTCTTTCGGCCGTTTAAGTGGTATGCCGCGCTGGAGCTTGTCCCGGGATCGCCGATCTCCTGATCGGCCGGCAAAAACGACCTGAATAGGGCGCTTTTTGCGTTAAAAGTATGCACCGCGAAGCGGGCATTCCTTTTCCAGACAAGCTTTGCGCCGCTCTGTGTGGGGGTTGGTGCTCGTTGTTGCTTTGGCGTCAGTAATCGCCATTCTCATTAGGTCAGCGGCCCTGCTCTATTGCAGTCGCTGGTAGTGAATAACCGGCACGGAGCATGGAGCTTTGTGCCATAGCCCAATAAAGGACAAAGGACGCACATGCACATCCAATTTAACACTGATAGTAGCATTGAAGGTCGTGATACCCTGTTTGCATCATTTCGACCTGACATAGAAAAGACTTTGGAACGGTTCAGTGAGCATCTGACCCGCCTGGAGATCCATGTCAGTGATGTTAATGGTGACAAAAAGGCTGATGATGATGTGCATTGCACCCTCGAAGCACGTCGCGAGGGGAAAAAGCCCAATGTGGTCACTAACCAAGCGGCAAATCCCCGGCAAGCGGTGTTGGGGGCAGTTGACAAGTTAAAGCGTTCGCTGGAAAGCGACTTGGGCCGGGAGCGTGATAAGGCCCGCCGTTAGGGCTGTGCCCCTGATCGCACCAAGACAATAGCCGTTGGCTGTTTTTGCTTGAGAACCATGCCCGCGCTTGCGCGGGCATGGTTCATATGTCACGCCCTGCACTATTCTAGTGATTCTAGTGACTGCCAAGAGACATCGACTTGCATGATGCATTGGCTGAGTCAACCTGTGCATCCCTCGCATGCATACCATGTATGGCCCTGTAGCTTAGCGGAAGAGCACTGGTTTCCTAAACCGGAGGTCGCAGGTTCGAATCCTGCCAGGGTCGTTGGCTTAGCAGCAAAGCGTTTCTCTGGGGCGCTGGAGAAGATGATTGCATTTATTGATTTTCCCCCACCATGCCGCAGCTCAAGCACGCGGTGTGGGGGACGTGTTGTAAGTCCAGTGCCCACTGCAGTGAGCATTTTTAGAAAGGGATAAGCGATGAGTACCCACTCCAGTTTTTCAAGCGGAAGCGGACTTTCCAAGCATCGTAATGTTCTTACCCGCGCTGAGCGCATTGAGCGCCTCAAAGCCGAGAACCGTTGGGACCGCAGTAAGGGCATCACGGGCCTGCCCAAGGTGCGCAGCATTAAGATGGCCTAAACGGCCTTGATTGCTGCCGCTGTGCACAGCGGCATAGCTGTGTAGTGGCGAACTTTCGCCCTATTCGCTGTCCTTTAAGAGAGTTCTTCACCATGCGAAATCCCGATTGCTCTGCAATCGGGATTTTATATCGTTAGGTCGCATGGGGGCGTTGGGAGGTGGCTGCATGGTTGTTTATTGCCATAGTAGGACAACGCCGCGCTCTTCCAATCGATAGGAGAGCCCAGCCAGACGTTCAAACCAGCCAAGGAGTTGGTTTCCGGTCATGCCCTCACCACTGAGATTGAGCGGCAGGGTAGAAAGCGGTTCGGCGCTCTGATCGAGGTGCCAGTTGAGTTCCGAGAGTTGATTGAGGGCGGCAACCACATCGTCTAACGGGACATCATTAAAAGCAAAGCGGATCTGTTGTTCAAGATTGCTCTGCAGCGCTGCGCGCCAATCATCAGTGGTGGTAGGTTCTGGCTCTGGTTCTTGCAGAGCTAACGGTAGCGTGACACCTGGCGCAAGGGTTGCCAGATAGTGACTATTGGCACTGAGGTATCGGACTTGAGCCGCATACGCGCTGCTCTTATCACCAAGGCGGAAATGCTGCCACGCCTGCCGCTGCATGCTACCACTGGCAACCTGACCGCCATTGATGGCTATCGCCCACTGTCCACCCGTTGCCACCACCTGCAGATAGTGCGGTCCAGTGCCAAGCTGGTAGCCCAGATCGATGCCATTGCCTTTAATGGTTACATCACCGTTATCGTTCCAGGATACGGTGATCCCGGATCCTCCAGCCTGTCGGCTAACCGTTGCTTGTCCGCTGTGTCCCTGGTTGGCAACAATTTCCATACTCCAGTGGGCTAATGGTATGGGGAATTGCCAGCTGGTGGCGCTGTTGCTAGTGAGCGTGTCCTGATCATTACTGCGGCTGATTGATCCAGATAGAGGTGGGGTATAGCCAGCCTCGCAGCTTAAAAGGCCATATTCTAAAAGGTATCGATCGACTGGGTTGAGCCAATTGCGACTGTCGGGATTTGGGCGGATGCCGGCCTGCTTGGCCTCAGCCGGAAAATAAAAGGCCAGAATGGGATCCACCAAGGCCTTCATCTCGGCATCGCTGCGTAGGCGCACTAAACTTCGAATAAAAGTCCGAGTGCTGTTGGTGTTGGCCCGTGTGTAGGAACGCACTGCCGATTGTGCCACAGCAATCACATCGCTGGTCTTTGGGTAGAGTTGCTCGTGAATAATACGTACGAGGTCTCGGTTATCTGGTGGCGGTGGAGCTTGTTTGGGGGCGAACTGCAGTCGCTGATTGAGGGGGAGATCGATTTCATGCTCATCGAAAATCGTGCGCGCGGCAGCATGACGTGGATTCAGGCTGAGTAAATGCCAGGCGACATAGATCTGATCGTCCGCGCTTTCAGCCGCGTTGAGATACTGACTCAGATCGACGGCCGCCTGCATGGCTTGGCGGTTGCGAAATTGTTCCAATTCATTGCGCCCACGCATAAAGGCGCGCTCAAGATCGTGCTCAAAACGCTCTACGAGCCGTTCGATCTGAGCCGACCCCTGCTGAGCCATAAGAGGCTGCAGGGCAGCGAGGTGGATTGCTCCCAGGAGGGCGAGAAAGGTGACAATCCGATACAGCATAATAACTCCAGTCTATGAATTCATGGTATCGCCAAACATGCTACCGTATAGTCATCTATATGTGGCGAAAACCCTCACAGTGGTGCGCTGTGGTGTGCCTAGCGCATACTGTCCTGCATACGGTAGCGAAGTTCTTGATAGGCATCGCGCAGGAGGTCGATGGAGCGTTGCCGATGGCCAGTGGCAAAGCGATGGTAATCAATGGCTTTTGCCGCCCGTAGATCAATGACTGGGATGCCGGCAAAGCGGCTATCCTTGTCGAGCATTTCAAGGAGGTCGTTCCACAAGTCTTCAACCAGTGTTTGATGCTGTTCGTTGACCTTGCTGGGACCAAGCACCACAACCGGCAGGAAATTACTGCGCTGGGCTTCTTCTAAGAGTTTCTTCCAGAAGTTTTCCAGGGCCTGCTGGGGAGTAAGGCCGGTGGGAAATTCAATGCCAGCAGTCATCACCATTACAATCGAATGCTGCACGAGATCGCGGTCCATGTATTCGTAGACGAATTCTCTATTAAGGGCAGGGTCGTACATATGGATATTGACCACCGCACCATTCGGCAAGGCTTCGATATCGAGGAGCTCGGCAAGGGCTGCCCGCATATCGGTGCGCCACTGGTTGTTAATTTGCGGTCCAGCCAGGATACGGATGGCATCGGGATTGATGTTGCGTCTGCGTAGCTCCTCGCCAGGTGGGTGGCGTGGGCGGATAAGTGGACGCGGGAGGAGATGTTCCTCTTGTTCATCGGCATCAGTGAGCGGATGCACCGCGACTTCGGCGAGCAGGAGAGGCCAACCAGTATAGTCTTCATCGGTGATGGTGATGCTGGTGATTTGGCGCGGATCAAAGGCGCGGCGCCGCGGCGCCTCCTCGGCGTCATTGACCGCGATGGCTCGTTTAAGCCACTGCGATGGAATGGGTACCTGGAGTCGCTGCCATTGAGTGGGGTGCAGTAAGGGTATGCGAATACTTTCTGGGGCATCAAGGCCATGGCTATCGTGCAGGCGCACATTTATGCCGCTGCGTCTGTTGCCCGTGGTGCGGTATGAATGGATATAGAGGGATAGGTACTGCTGGCTGGCGTCCAAGCCTTTGGCAAGTTGATAATGCAGGCGCCGGCTGCTTTGCGAGAGACGTTCCCCCGGAATGGATTCGGCGGCGTATTGTCCTGTGTTGACAGAGAGCTCTTGAGCAATTTGGGTTAAAATATTGCCAGTTTGACCCGGCAGCCATAGATCTCTTATCGTATAGTGGTCGCCATCGGGTACATTAGGGCCAAAGGTAAAGGATTGCAGTTGCAGCTGAGGGGCCTCGGGCTCAGGCGCTGGTACATAGGTCCAGGGTATGGCGGATGGTCGCCCTACGCCAAGGGCGTCATCTGGGTCCTCAAGACGGGCATCAGCAATCAGAAAGCGGCGCAGGCCCCAGCGCTGATCCTGATCCCGGGTGACAAACGAGAGAATGATATCTTGGGCAAGCGTGGTTGCCTCTGGGTCAAGATCCTCGTCTGCAATGTGGATGGTTCCCTCAACGGGTAGCCAGCGATAGGTATTGCCCAAGGTTGCGGCGGTGGCGCTGAGTTGCGTGCTACCTGCACGGCCGCTGATGGTGGCGTGCTCATCCAGGCAACGGGCTTCCAGCCATATGCGCCAGTTACCCGGAGGCAGGTCAACAGATCGCCGTAGTCCGGTAATGGATTTATGTTGATTAATGGTCATGGGACTTCGACTGACGATACGCCAGTCATCGCCGAAATCGCTATAGCGAAGCATGTGCTCGGCGGGGCTGACCCATAGCTGGAGATCTCTGGGATCGAGTGGTGGAGTGGGATCGATCTGGGATATCTCGGGATTGGTGATAATATCCTGGCTGAGATCATCACTCACGGACGCATCGCTGGACATGACATCTTCATCTGTCCCATCATCTGCTACGACTGCGGCAATGTCATCGTTTTCGGTCACCGTATCATCCTGGCTTACCGGGTCCTCCTCAGAAACATTGGCTGTAGGAGGTTGGGGAGGCTGCTCAAGGTCGCGCAGTTGGGCCATAAGACGTTGTTCTTGATTACGTAAGGGATCAAGACGAGGCTCATGGCTGGGTAATGGGGTGCGCTGGAGGGCGTTGCGGGCCTCGCTGATGGCATAGCCCGCTAGCGCCGCGCGCGCCGCTTCCAGATCCTGCTGTTTACGGATCTGCAAACGACCCAAGAGTTCCCATACCAATGGGTCATCAGCATCAAGGCGATTACGCGCTTGGGCCCATGCTGCTAAGAGATCATCTTCGGCAGCGGAACGGATTTCATCGCGTAGCGATGATGCGGGGTCTGCGACTTCCCCGGTGCTATCCTCAGGAGTCGTTACTGCGTCTCTGGGTTGCTTGGGCGCATCCGAAGCCATGCGACTGGCCATAAAGGCAATCACCATCAGTGCGGCCAAGGCAATGGGCCAATACCGTAGTATGCGTTGGCGACGGGTGCGCCCCACTGCTTCGGCGGCAGCCTGCTGGGCTTCATGGCGATGCGATACGGTGCGTGTGCGATTGGGGAGCAGTGGCGGATTGTAGTCACTGCCAGTGAGGATGTGATGACGGTGACGGAGAATATTGGAGGAGGTGGAGAAGGTGAAACACTGGCTTTGCGGACGGCGGGGGTCTGGGACACGGTAGGTCGTGGAATCCAGCCCACGCATGGCGCGGAGCTGATTGATTTTGAGTTGGGCATCACTGGGCAGGGTGTCAACGCATACGGGACAGGTCAGCTTGCCATTCACCCGCACTGCCAAGCCTTGGCGTACCTCAGCTTCAGTCACTGGGGCTCCGCAGTGATCGCACGGCGTTGTTGCTGGTGCGGGGATATCGCTCATGGTGTCCCGCCTTTCCTGCCCCGCATGAGGGTCTCAGACTGCGGCTTGCAAGCCAACACAAGCATGCATCCCTAGAGCACTTTCATGTGGAATCCGCCATCGACATTGATGACTTCTCCAGTGGAAAAGGGGAAGTCTCCGCGGGCTATGGCGCGTACCGCACGACCGATATCCTCGGGCTGTCCCCAGCGCTTGATCGGGCTTAAACCCTCGGCTATGAGGCGGTCATACTTTTCTTTCACCGCGCCAGTCATATCGGTGGCAATAACCCCGGGACGAACTTCATAGACGCGAATGTCATCATCGGCCAGACGGGCAGCAAAGAGGCTGGTCATCATTCCCAGGCCAGCTTTACTTATGCAGTAATCGCCACGGTTGACTGAAGCGGCATAGGCGCTTAGGGAGGAAATGTTTATAATTTGGCCACGTTGGGGCTGCTGCAGCATCTGCCGTGCAACTGCCTGGGTAAGAAAGTAGGGACCTTTGAGGTTTACGGTTATGAGTTTGTCGAATGAGTCTTCGTCCGCTTCGAGAATATCGGCACGTACACTAGGAGCGATACCAGCATTATTAACCAATAGCTCTATGGCCCCAGTCCATTCCAGAGTGGCGTCAAGGAGCTTCTGACGGTCTTCGGCCTTACTCACATCACCTTGCACGGCAATGGCCTGGCCGCCAGCTGCAACAACGGCAGCGCAGGTGTCCTCAGCGGCTTGCTGATTACCGCAGTAGTTGACGACTACGTGCCAGCCGTCTTCTCCCAATTGAATAGCGATACCGCGGCCAATGCCACGTGAAGAACCAGTAACCAGAGCGGTGGGCATGTAAGAAGCTCCTCAAGCAAAGTCGTGATAATGATAAAATGATAAGGTTGTCGTGGGGCGGCGCCTGTCCAGAGCGACTCGGCCCCAAGATTTTGTGGTGGATCACCAGCCTACTCCTTGTCTTGGCGTTGACGACTTCATAGTGTGCGCTTTGCCGTGGGCAGCAGTGTGTCGCGCCTTTCGGCATTTCGAGCCATGAGACCACCGTAATTGAGGAGATCGCGCATGGGCGCTGAACAACAAGCCGCCGTGACAGTTGCCGAAAAAGACCGTTATCGTCAAGGCATTGAATACCCCAACCCATTGGCAGGGAACCCTGTTGGCTCTCTCGCCTTTGCCACCAGCGTTACGCAAAAGGATGGGTCGGATCTTGCGGTGGCATGTCCATGGGCAACTCGCTTGGCTGTGGCCTGCATGAATATGAATGCGGTCTTGGGTGGCGCCGCCTGTCACTGGGGTGGTCCCAGCGCCTTTGCCGAGATTATGAGTGCCATTCATGGGATTATGTTTAGTGCCGATGACTGGCGCGTGCGTTACAACTTTATTAATGACGCCGGGCATACCGAAAATGGGCTGTATGCCCTCAAGGCCAACTATGGCTATGCTGGAGTCGATTACCAAGCGCTCAAAGGCTTTCGCTCTATTGCCAGTAAACTGACAGGTCACGGCGAAAGCCACCTCTTCAAAGAGGGAGTGATGATTTCCAACGGCCCACTTGGTTCCTCGTTGCCGATGAGCCAAGGCCTTGCTTTGGCAGATCGCATTGCCAATAACGACCGCGTCACCATCTGCACTATTTCCGATGGAGCGATGATGGAAGGCGAGGCTCGTGAAGCCATTGCCGCCATCCCAGGCCTCGCCAGTAAAGATCGTCTCAATCCCTACCTGCTGGTTGTTAGCGACAATAATACCAAGCTTTCTGGTCGTATTGATCAAGATGCTTTTAGTATGCAGCCAACATTTTCTGCCTTGGAAAGCATGGGTTGGTCGGTTGTGGAGGTGGCTGATGGTCATGATCTACAAGCGGTCTTTACTGCGGTGGAGGCTGGACTTGCTGATGTTCAAGCGGATCGCCGTCGTCCCGTGGCCTTGTGGGTAAAAACCATCAAAGGCTACGGTGTCAAAAAGACCGAGGAGAGTTCTTCGGGTGGACATGGGTATCCCTTATCTAAGGCCCCTGATTTACGTGGTTTTTGCCAGGAGCTGGTTGACCGTGGCTTTGGCTCCGGCAAAGAGATTCCCCAGCCCTTTAGCGACTGGATTGCTGAACTGGAGGCAAACTTTTCCGCCAAGCAGGAGGCCGCAGCAGCCAAACCTGCCGCCAGTGGGGTTAAAAAAGATAAGATCCAGTCTGGCTTCCCTAAGGCCATGATGACGTGTGCCCAAGAAGGTTTGCCAGTGGTATCGGTTTCGGCCGACTTGCAGGGCTCCACCGGTATTGCCCCATTCCATGCGCAATTCCCCCAGTTTGCGGTAGAGGTGGGGGTTGCCGAAAGTAACATGGTTTCCACGGCGGGCGGCCTGTCGAAACATGGCTACATCCCAGTAGTGGATACCTTTGCCCAGTTCGGTGTCACCAAGGGCGCCCTGCCCTTGACCATGGCAACCCTGTCGCAGTCGCCGATTATCGCCGTATTCTCCCATGCTGGATTCCAAGATGCCGCCGATGGCGCCAGTCATCAGGGGCTGACCTACATGGCTATGCTGGCAGCCATTCCTGGTGTGCAGCTCTATTGCCCAGCAAGTGCGGAAGAAGCCGAGTGGGCCATGGAACACGCCATTCGTAGCTTTGCTGCTGACCGTCAAGCAGGCAAAACGCCTGACAGTGTAATCTTCTTCTGTGGCCGCGAAGGCTTCCCGGTGAGCCTCAAACCCCAAGGCCAAGAGTACGCCTGGGGCCAGGCGCAGGTGGTGGCCGACACCAGTGCGGGTAAAGACCGGGTAGTCACCATCTCAGCAGTCGGCTCCATGGTGTCCCGAGCCCTTGATGCGAGTGCCCAACTTGAAGCATCGGGGATTGGTGCCATCGTCTTGTCCAATAGCACTCCCAACGCTCCTGATCTGGCCGCCCATGGCCAGGCCCTGCAGCGCAGCGGCGGTAAGCTGATCACGGTGGAGGATCATCAAGCCATCGGTGGTGCTGGCAGTTTGTTGATAAGCGCCATGGTTCAGCAGGGCGAGTGCCCCACGGTGAAGGTTTTGGGTGTACAGGGCGAATTCGGACGCAGTGCCTATCAGGCGGATGAGCTCTACGATCACTACGGTATCGGTGCCAAGGCCATTGTTGCCGCAGCGCAAGACATGGCCTAATCGCAGGGCGGCTCAAAGCTTGTCCCTGGGGGCGCCGATCTCCCGATCGGCCAGCAAAAAATCCCCGAAAGGGGTAATTTTTGCGTTAAGAGCATGCCCCGCGAAGCGGGCATTCCTTTTCCTGACAAGCTTTGAGTGGGCCAGGGCCTAATCGGAGCCCCCAGCCACCGTACTCCGGCTCGGGAATCTCTCTAAAAACCGTGCTGTCGTCCACTTTGGCGGCGACACGGTTTTTTATTGTGCCAGGACGAGGGTGCGGACAGGCCGACTCAAGGCTTGCCCCTGGCACCGCCTCTCTCCTGAGTGGCCTGCAAAAACACCCTGAATAGGGCGCTTTTTGCGTTAAAAGCATGC
>REDP01000296.1 GCA_007693455.1 Planctomycetota bacterium
TTCCCGATGGCAGTCCCGATGCGCCGGGGCGCTATCGGCATCCCCGCGAACTCGCCGACGATCTTGCTACCCTGGTTGGATCCCTGCGTGCGGTGGGGGCCGATCGTCTGGTGACGGTTGAGGTCTTGCCGGTGCAGCGACTGGTGGCCAGCTTCGGCTTCCATCTGGCGGCATTGGATGTGCGGCAGAATTCCAGCTTCCACGACCAAGCCATGGCTCAGTTGCTGACCGCCGCAGGTATCGATGGCGCCGACTTTGCTGATTGGGAGGAGGACCGCCGGCTCGCCCTGCTCACCAGCGAGTTGACCCACCCCCGCCCACTCGTCCATTACCAGACCAGGGCCGGCAGTGAAGCCGCGGCGGTACTGGACTGTTATCGGGTCATCGCCAACCACATCGAAACCTATGGCCCCGAAGGTATTGGCTCGCTGATTATCAGCATGACCCGCTCGCTTTCGGATCTTTTGGTGGTCTACGCCCTGGCCCGCGAAGCGGGATTGGTGCGTCCTGATGACCACGGCCAACTCATGTGCTTGGTTCCGGTGGTGCCCTTGTTTGAAACCATCGATGACTTGATCGCTGCCCCTGAACTGCTAGCCAGCTTCCTGGACCACCCCATCACCAAACGCAGCTTAGCCCGACAAACAGGTACGCCGATGGTCCAGGTGATGCTTGGCTACAGCGACTCGAATAAAGATGGCGGCATCCTCATGAGTCAATGGGCCCTGCATACCGCCCAGCGGGCTCTGGCCAGAGTGGCGTCCGAACGCGGTATCCGCATCCGTTTCTTCCATGGTCGCGGAGGCACCATTAGCCGCGGTGCTGGGCCGACCCACCGCTTTTTCCAGGCCCTCCCCCATGGTTCGTTGACCGGAAGTTTTCGCCTGACCGAGCAGGGCGAAACCATCGCGCAAAAATATGCCAATAGAATTACTGCTGGCCATAATTTGGAATTGCTCACCGCGGGGATACTGGGTGCCACCTTCAAGCATCGCAAGCCCTCACCTACGCCCGACACCTATCGGGAGTCTGTTGGCCGACTGGCCGAGCGTTCCCGTGATGCCTACCAGAGCCTGCTGCAGGCTGATGGTTTTATGACCTATTGGGCATCGGCCACTCCCATTGATGTGTTAGAGCGCAGTTCCATCGGCAGCCGTCCCAGTCGTCGCAGTGGTCGGCGAACCCTGGAGGATCTGCGGGCAATCCCCTGGGTCTTTAGTTGGAACCAATCGCGCCACTACCTTACCGGCTGGTATGGTTTGGGTACTGCCCTCGCCGAGTTAGAGGAAAACGAGCCCGAACACTTCCAGGTGGTCTGCGAGGCCTCTCAGGAATGGGACTTCCTGCGCTATGTGTTAATGAACGCCGAAACCAGCCTCGCCTCGGTGGACCTGGAAATCGTTGCCGACTACGCCGGACTGGTTGCAGATGTAGGCGTGCGCGAGCGATTCCTTGCCCGCATTACCGGCGAATGGCGCCGTACTGAGGCCATGCTCGAACGCCTGTATGGAGGGCATCGCAGCGAACGCCGGCCGATGATGATGAAAACGGTTCGCCTGCGCCAAGAGCCCCTCCGTCACCTGCATGCCCAACAGGTGCAGCTGATTCGGCGCTGGCGCGACTTGCTGGCCCAGTCTGATAACGATGCCGCCGACCAACTGTTGCCGACATTGCTGCTGAGCATTAATGCCCTCGCCTCAGGACTGCGTACCACCGGCTAAAACATCCAGGAGTAGCCCCTCTCGTATACCACTCATATCAGACCTCCAGTGCCATGCAGGCATCATCAAGTATCCCCCATGTGCCGTCGTTTGAGCAACTCACGCTCCCCACGGCTGGAAAAATAACGCGTGTACTATCTCATGGATCGGTACATCCAGGGCAATGAGAGCGTTGGGCGTGAGTTGCGGGGGGCGACCTGTGCGCAGCACAGGAGAAAGCCCCTCATGCAAGAGTAAAAGGCGGGCACGCCCACCTAAGATGGCGTATAGTTGGCGACCTGGCCAGGGCGGCTCAAAGCTCGCCCCCGGGATCGCCGATCTCCTGATCGGCCTGCAAAAACGACCTGAATAGGGCGGTTTTTGCGTTAAAAGCATGCACCGCGAAGCGGAAATTCATTACCCAAGGTGAGCTTTGAGTCGCCCTCGCGACCTGGCATCTCCTACTCTTGCATTGTTGTGGCTTCTCTCAGGCTTCTGCGCAGAGCAGGACGATGCAAAGCTTGTCCCTGGGAGAGCTGATCTTCAGATCGGTCGGTACCAGTAAAATATCCCGAACTAGCTTTGCCTCGCCCTTACACCGAGAGGACGTATGGCTGAGCAGATAATGATCCATTGGTGCTGCGATGGCGCCGAGCATGATGAGCCCTGGCCCAGTCTGGATGCTTTTTTGTCGTGGTGTGCGGCCGAGGGGGTCGATGTGCAGTGGACCGCGTATGCCTGCGATGAGGATGGAGAATGGGTTCCCTTTGCGCGCAGTTGAGCCGCGCGGGAATGCTTTCGGCATGGGGAGAAATCGGGCCACAGGAAAGGGAGTGTCTCTAAGGCAGACATTCCCTTTCCGCATACGCTGTGCATTCGTCTGCCGCCAGTTACAGGGCGGCTCAGAGCTTACCCCCGGGATCGCCGATCTCCTGATCGGCCTGCAAAAACGGCCTGAGTAGGGCCCGTTTTGCGCTAAAAGCATGCACCGCGAAGCGGCAATTCTTTCCCCAAGGTGAGCTTTGAGCCGTCCAGTCGCCAGGTAAACCAGCGATTGCCCATACTGGGCGGCTTATAGGGTTGCGCGCCGCATATGCGGCAGCCAGGAGACCCTCATGAGTAACAATGGTATGGATCAATATCGTCAGGCGCGGATGACCAAGCGGCAGGCCATTCTGGAGATGGGCCTTGATCCCCATGGCAGCCGTTTTACCGCCACCCATAGCGTGCAAGAAGCCCGCGATCGCGCGCCAGCGATGGTGGCCGAAGGGGAATCGCCACCGCGTGATGAGGAGGTGATCGCGCTTGCTGGGCGCATTGGTAATATCCGTAAGGCTGGCGGCAAACTGCGCTTTGCCAGTTTGTACGATCGCTCGCGTGCTGATGCTTGGATGGCCCAGCGCCATGCGCACGGGCAGGCAGATATCGACTTGGATGCTGCTGAATGCAAGAAGGACCGCGGCATTCAGCTCTACCTTGAGCGCGGCGCCCTGGGAGATGATTTTGAAGTGGTCAAGCAGCTGGATTTGGCCGATTGGGTAGGCGTTGTCGGTTGCGTTGGACGCACCAAGACAGGTGAGATAACATTGTTTGCCCAGCGCGTGGTGGTGTTGGGTAAATGCATGTTGCCGCCGCCGCATCAGGCTGGTGCCGCCAGTGGAGAGCTCTCGCCGGAAATTCGTCAGCGACAACGCTATCTTGATCTTATGATGAATGATCAGGCCCTGGCTACTTTTACCGTGCGCTCGCGATTAATCAGTGAAATCCGTCGTTTTTTCACCGACCGCTCCTTTCTCGAAGTCGAAACTCCGATGATGCACAGTGTGCTTGGTGGTGCTGCGGCGCGCCCCTTTGTAACCCATCATAATGCCCTTGATATGGACCTATATTTGCGCATCGCCCCAGAGCTGCACCTTAAGCGGCTGTTGGTTGGCGGCATGGAGCGTGTCTTTGAAATTAACCGTAATTTCCGCAATGAAGGGTTAAGCCCTCGTCATAACCCTGAGTTTACCATGATTGAGTGGTATCAGGCCTACATTGATCATGAACAATTAATGGATGATACCGAAACATTACTCCGCACCCTGGCTGACCGCGTATTGGGAACGCGAATATTACGTTGGAATGGACTAGAAATCAATCTCGATCAACCCTTCGCGCGGGTTGCCTACGATGATGCTATGCAGCGTTTTGCCGGCATTGATTACCACGACCAGGCAGCAGTGCGCGCAAAGGCGCAAGAACTTGGTTTCAAAGAGTCTGACTTTGCCACCTACGACCGTTTGGCTAATGCGGTGTGGGAAGAGGTGGTAGAGCCGCATTTACTACAGCCTACATTTATCACTGATCAGCCTACCTGGCTCACGCCGCTATGCCGCACCCATGCCGAGAATCCAGAGCGCACCCGCCGATTTGAGCTGTTCATTGGCCGCATGGAGCTGGGTAATGCTTATTCGGAGCTCAATGACCCAGATCTCCAGCGCCAGCGCTTTCAAGAGCAGTTGGTCGAAGCGCAGGCGGCTGATGATGACGAAGCAGGTGTGGCCGATGGCCATATTGACGAGGACTATTGCACGGCCCTAGACTATGGCCTGCCCTATTGTGGGGGTGAAGGAATCGGCATTGATCGCTTGGTCATGCTTTTTACTGGGGCGGCGAGTATTCGTGATGTGATTCTCTTCCCCACCATGCGACCATCGTGATGGCCACCAGTGGCCAGGAGTCGCCCTAGTCGCGCAGGTGCGCCGTCTAATTGCTGCCGCCTCCTGTGATGCACAGCATGCGGCCTTGGCCCCCGCAGCCCCTCCCGCTGGCCGCAGGTGCTCTATAGTTTCCATCTCGCCACGGGCAGCATGCCCCTTCCACGTCTGGGCTTTGTGCTCAGCCAAACTTTGTCAAGGAATGTACTAATGGCTTTCAGTGTACGTATGACCCTCATGGTCCTGGCTTTGCTCACCGTTACCGTTGCCATGGCTGCCGCTCAAGAAGGTGGCGATGGACGGGGTATGAGTCTGGTAGGGCTGATCTTTACCTCTTGGACCATGTGGCCCCTGATCTTGCTCTCCGTGATCGGCGTCAGCATGGGCATCCAACGTCTGATAACCATCACTCCCGACGTTCTGGTGCCTGCGGACTTGGCTGATGATATGCATGCCATCTTTGCTGAGGGCATTAACGAAGAGGCCGTTGAGGAAGCCATGAACGCGGTGGCTGGCGACACCAGCATGCTGGGCGAGATCCTCAATGCGGGGCTGGACAAAAAAGACTTTGGCTTTGAAAGCATGATGGAGGCTGCCGAGAACACAGCCGCCGCCGAGCACAACAAGTACATGACTCAGATCAAC
This sequence comes from Planctomycetota bacterium, assembly GCA_007693455.1. Taxonomy (GTDB): domain Bacteria; phylum Planctomycetota; class UBA11346; order UBA11346; family UBA11346; genus REDP01. Next base: position 5,045 of record REDP01000296.1, read on the forward strand.
TGGCTGAGTTTGTTTGCCGCCATTGGCCCCATGTTGGGTCTGCTTGGTACCGTGGTAGGTATGATTGGCGCCTTCTTTAAGATGGCCGCTACTGGTGGTCAGGTGGACGCGGCATCGCTGGCCGATGACATTGGCTCGGCCATGTTAACCACTGCTACTGGTCTGTTGATTGCGATTCCCATGCTGGTCCTCTTCTTCTTCCTGCGCGGACGGGTCAACCGCAGTGCCCTGGAAGCGGGTGTACTGGGTGCCGAGATCCTTGACTACTTCCGCCCAGTGAAATGACGCTGAACCAGCACTGGTCGTAGTGCGTTCGCCCCGGTAGGGAAGAATCCCATCGGGGCGTATTCGTCCCTCGGGGCAGTAGGCTTTTACCAAGCGCCCCGTCTCTTGAAGCGAAGGAGCTTTCAATCATGGCTCGTAAACCTAAGCTCAGGCAAGCTGATGCTGAACTAGATCTCACGCCGATGATCGACGTGATCTTCTTGCTGATTATCTTCTTCATCCTGGCCGGTCGTATCACCAGCGAAATGCGTTCAAACAAGATTACTGTACCGCCTACGCGTACTGCTGAGGAGATGGTTACCCCTCAGGGCTGGCGTCACGCAGTGGTGGAAGTCTTTGGTACTACCACACGTGCGGCAGCAGGAGATCCCAGTAATACCATCAAACTGGGATGGACCAATCAGCCCGAGCGAGTGATCCGCGGCGTAGATGATTACTCCTCCTACATCTGGTTGCGCGAGGAGCTCGACCGACTGTACGAGGCCGCAGAAAAATACCCCGACCCGCTCGGCACGGGAATGCAATTGCCACAGGTTGAACTGGAGATCCGCGCCGATGGTGATGCTGAATATCGCTTGGTTCAAGAGATATTGCAGGTCGCTTCGGACTCAATTGACCCCAGTAACGAAATGCGGCCCAAGGATTTAGGTAACCCGCCCAACTTTGGCTTGGCACGACCGTTTGTAAATATTCAGTTTACTACCTTCCGTCCAGGCGATCGCGAAAGCAACTAGGCATACAAGGCTTATCACTGTGCGACAGTGATGGTAAGGAGCACCCATGGCACGCAGTAAACGTTTCGATCCAATGGACGAAGAGCCGGTTAAGGGCGATATGACGCCCATGATCGACATTATTTTCCTGCTCTTGATCTTCTTCTTGCTGACCACGCGCTTTATTGTTCCCGAGAAGATGATTTCTCAGCTCCTGCCCACCAACAAAGGCCAGGCCAGCTCAAGTCCGCCAGTGGTTGAGCCACCGCCCGACTTAAACATCCTGATTTATCCCGAAGGATTTGCCCGTGGTATGGGCGTGCAGCAGATGGACGATATGTGGAAGGCTAACCCTGATGCCAGCCGTGCTTTGCTACAGGTAGGCAATAATGATCCCATCATGATTGAAGGATCGAGTATTTCCGCTAGTACCCGTCAGGCCTCCCTAGAGCCAGTTCTGGAGGGGGTGTTCCAATATATTGCAGGACATTTGGCCGCTGCCGAAGATCCCGGTGAATCGCGAGATGACCAGCGTCCTGTAGTGATCCACTGCTTCTCCGCACTTTCTTGGAAATACGCCCTTTTGGCCTACGATGCGGTACGGCAGTACGAACGTGATGTGGCTGGAAGTGGAGCTATTGAATCCAGTCAAGATCTTCGGGAGGCCCGAGAAGTGTCTTTCGCGCCACCTCGCATTCGTAATTATCACACCTGGGAGCTTGGTAACGAGCTTTGGGAAATACTGCACATGCGCTGATGTAGCGTCCCTGGTATGGAGTACGTATCCAACCAAACAGCCAGCGGCAAATCCGCTGGCTGTTGGTGTATGGGACCTGAGAGGTTTCTTGGGGTAAGATGGCGATAAGGTAGAGAAGGGCGCAACCATGGATCCATTCGGGCTTCTCATGCTGATCGATACCGTCCCACAGCGGATCGACCAGCGCGCCGCCACCTTTCCTGGGGCATTGGTGCCTGTGGTCATGCCAGTGGAATGGCTACCGCCGCAAGCAGCGGGCCGATGGGCTCTTGATGACGACCGCCTGCCCTTTCCTCAGCGTGTGCACTTGGCCCTTGAAGGCGGGCTTGAGGCTGAGCTCTGGCCGCGTATCCAGCAGCATTTGCGCGGACGGGCCATGGATGCATCGCTACAGCGTATTCTTGCCCGTTGGGCAGCCGACGAACAGGCTCGGCTTGGACTCCCTGCCGCCGATGGGGGGGTGATTGTGCATGCTCCCCCGCAACATCGTGGAGCTACCATGCAGCGTCATGCGGCCCGGGCCTTGCAGGAAGTGCGCCAGCTTTTTGCCCCTCTGGGCTGGCCGCGCTGGGCTGGGCCGGTGGTATTGGTGCACCCCGACAAAGAACTCGCGCCACAGAATCGCCCGGTTCTGCCCATGGTCGCCTGGCCCCAGGTGCAAGGGGGTGGCGATGATCAGCGTGCCCAATTTGCCCGCGTATTTGCCCAGCTGGCGTTGGACTACAGTGGTCCTCCCCAGTCTGGCTGGCCGACATGGCTCAGCAGCGGCATTACCCAGATTGCCGCCGAACGTGCCCAAGGACGGCTGCCGAGTCCCCTGGGTGCACTGCGCCAGCGCCAAGCCGCAGGTATTCCTGCCATTCAAGGGATGTTACGCGGCCACCAAGATCCTGACCCAGATCTCGCCTTTGCCGTGGCGGCCCTGCTTACCAGCGAGCGCCGTCAGCATCGCTGGCCCGTTTTTATGGACCTTTTGCGCAATAATATCGAAGGAGAACAGGCCCTCTCCATTGCCTACGACCTGAGCCTGCAAGACCTTCTGCGCGTGCGCTAAGGCGAGGGGCGATAGCCACGACCTGGACGACCAGAGTTGCAGGCCGCAGACCAAATCGCGCGAAAGCCCCTCTCTAAAAAAATGCACCTTACTCCGCTAGGGTAAGGGCGTGTTTTGGCTTGATCTGTATCACTCTGAGATGACAGGCCTTGCTCTTATGATCGCCTTGGTAATACTATTCTATCGGTCAAAAAACGGAGATGGCTACCAGGATAAACGTTTCGGAGGTAAACCGGTGAAGCATACTGCGAATAAAAACATTGTATGGATCAGCGCGGCCGGAGTGATGCTTCTGTGCGCGCTTATGGTGGGAGCTCTGTGGAGCTCCCATCCCCAGAAGTCTGTTGACGCGCGCGCTATGGATGCTGCATCCACGGCCTTGCATCAACAGTCGATCAGCGATCGGGACGCCGCCCATCCTGATTCATCGACCCGTGTTCAGGGGCAGGTTCACGATAGTGCCGGCGAAGCGGGCGACCCAGAGCACAGTCATGTCAATGATGGAAGCCACAGTGCCGCTGCCGATCACGATGGGCTCAGCACTGCCCCGCCGATAGTAGAAGGGCAGTCAACAACCGCAGCAGCGGATGTAGAAGATGATCCAGCTACCATTACCCCAGACGACAAATTACCCGCCGCAGCCCAATCCACCACCCCTCACAATGAGGAAGATGCGCAAGAGACATTCTGGCAGGAACTCCGGCAATTGCGCGCCAAGCCACTGAGTGAGGTAGCCTTGCAGCCGCTCTTGGCCCAGCGCTATGCCGATTTTTCCCGGCGCTATCCGCATGTGGATCCCAGCGAGGAAGAAGAGCTGGGTGAACATATCTACCATGTCCGTGCCCAGTATCCTGATCGTCTCAATGATGCGCAGCGCGAACAGATTAACCAGGGCTATATGGAAGCGGAGCACTTGGCATGGGAATTAGTACAAGCGCGCGCCCAGGCTTCAGGCATTCCCATTCAGGGACAGGATCCCGAAGGCCGAAGCTTTCTTCTCAGCAGCTTTGTTGATGGCCGGCCGCAGTACCTGGTAACCTCCAATGAACGTGCTGCTATATCCAGTGGGTCAAGCTGGCTGCGCCGCAGTTCCAGTTTTGACGCGCCCTGGAGTACCAAGGTGGACGGCAGTGGTCTAGTGGTGAATGTCAATGATCACGGTACGATTTACGAGCATGTGGAATTTACCGATGATGATGGTTCTTCGCGAATTATATTTACTCAGGTCAATGATGGGGGTGATCGCAGTCACATGACCCATGTGGCGGGCACCATTGGCGCGCGAGGAGTGCGCGAAGATGCCATGGGCATGGCGCCAGAAGTGCTTATGCGTTCGCTTATTCAGCAAAATGTGAATCATGTGAGTAATTTTGCAGCAGCCTACCCAAACGCATCGTGGCGTTCGGTAATGGGAAACACCTCCTTGGGGTCACGGGATGAACCTTATGGCGCGTATAATCAATCGTCACGAGACTTCGATAATGTCTTGCGCGATTATCCGTATTATCTGCACTTTTACGCCGCAGGCAACAATGGTAGTTATCATACGCTTTCACGCTCTGAAAACGTATCAAAAAACACGATGACCGTTGGTT
>REDP01000298.1 GCA_007693455.1 Planctomycetota bacterium
GGCTACCACCAACAACCTCCAACGGAGCACCGCGGACAACGACATCTTGAAGATACAAACGCGCCCCATCAGTAACTCGCACCAGCGCGTCCCCGCGCCCCCGAATAAGCATGGGCCCCTTCATGCGCAGCACATGCGCTGAACCTTTAAGATCGATGAGTGACTGATCGCCAGCTTCAATCTCCACCCCCGCAGCCGCAGCCTGCAATACCAGGCCGCTGCTGCGCAACGAAAGACCACTGGGCAACTGATAACGTCCTGGTTGCAAGAGTAAGGTGCGCGTACTCCCTAAATCGGCATAGGCCGGATCATCGGCATAGGCGGCGAGTTCCTGCGTCGCCCGTTGCAAGGAACTGGCGAAGGTCTCTGGCGCGACTCGTATCACCCGACTACCATCTCCGGGCGGAGACAGCAACCAGAATATAGTTACCGCCAGTAATATAACAGAAAAGGACAAGAGCTGCATCGCCCACACGGTACGACGACGCGAACGAAAAATGCCTCGAGGCATACCCTGGACCGGACTCGGCCCAGCATTAAACACGGCGGATGAGGCACGGCGCCGCGAGACTGGCTGCTGCCGGCCCGCTGATTCAAGCTCCGGATCCTGGCCAGCCAACTCATCAACAAGGCTAATCGCACGGGTGTAAATATCTCGCCAACTGTCAGGACGCTCGTGACGCTCCTTGCGCAGCATATCACGCAGTAAATCGACCAAGCCATCAGGACACCCTCGTTGCCGCAGCGGCTCAACATCAATAGAAGCCGTTACCTGTTTATACATAATAACAGCCGAGGTTTTTCCACTAAATAGCGTCCGCCCCATCATCGCATGGTACACCGTGGCCGCCAATGAATACATATCACTGCGGTAATCAATTTCACGCTCGCCAGTAGCCTGCTCAGGGCTCATATAATGGGGCGTCCCCAGAGCTATACCCGACACGGTCAAGGCCTCATCCACCCCTAAATCTTGGGCCCGGTCCTGCAAAAACTTAACCAAACCAAAATCGCATATTTTTGCACAAAAAGGCTCATTATATCCCGGCCGCGCCGGTGACAGCAATATATTGGCTGGTTTGATATCGCGATGCACTACACGGGCATCCTCAGCCTTAATCAAGGCACCACTGAGCTGGGCAAGGATAGCCATCGATTCGCGACTCGTCAAAGCACCTGCCTGCTGCAGGTGCTCTTTAAGGGATACCCCGCGGACCAATTCCATAATTAAATAGGGCCGCGCGTCCACTTCACCGGCACTGATATAACGGGTGACGTGCTCATCATTCATGCGCGATAAGGCGCGTGTTTCCAAAACAAACCGTTTGAGATGCTCTGGATCTGCACAAAGGCGCTTGGGCAGAATTTTAATCGCCACTTGTTCACTCGGATTACTCTGCGACTGGCCAAGATACACATCACCCATGCCACCAGAGCCCAGGCGTTCGACAATGCGATAGCCCTCAATAACCGTACCAGGACCACTGGGATCAACCTCTAAGGCCGATTCCACATCTTGGATCTGCTTATCCGTCAACATATCCGCAGACTTAATCACCGCCCATAAAGAACGCTTTTCGCCTTCATCACGCCACTGCCCCCGCGCCCGCTTCAGTGAAGCTTGGCTAAGGTAGCCTTGCTGGCAGGCCAAATTAACGTAGCGCTGAGTATCTGCCATGGAGTATGACGCCTACACTGGGGAGAAAATCGGCAGCCTAGGCGCTAATCGAGCGCTGTCTAGCGACCCGGACGATACCCGCATCTACCCACCCACGTCTGCAGAGGCAGCAAGGATGACATAGCCCCATGCCAACTGCCTACCTGGATCAACGGCACTCGCCTTAGGTTCTGAGTATGGCCGTGGTATTATGGGCATCCTCGTCTGGTGGAAGGATTTGCCAATGACGCAATTGGGTGAGTAATGCTAGGCTATCCAAAGGTTTGGCAAAATATCCATCCACAAGATCTTGTAATTGCGTATGCATGGGAGCATTGGGATTGGCTACCGACGAAATCAACACCCGCATGCGTTGTGATCCTGCACGGCGCTCACAAGCGCGCAAAGCATGAATGGCCCCCAGGCCATCCATATTCGGCATATAAATATCCATTAATATGACATCAAACCACTTCCCAGCGGACAAGGCATGTTCGACGGCTAAGACCGCCGCAGTACCATCCGTTGCAATTTCAACCTCGCCCCATGGCCGCAGGGTCTCACCAGCCACCTCAGCACAAATCGGATCATCATCTGCAATGAGAAAGCGAGGGCTATCATCAAAAGGAAACATGGGTGGCATACGCGCCTATTAAAAGCATTGAACGGCTATGCCAAGGCTTTTATTGCCAACCCCTACAATACGTCACGGCAGGCTTGTCGCAGACAGGTGTGGAGCTGGTCAATTTCTTGGGTACTGATGGTCAGCGGCGGAAAGAGATACGAGGTATCCCCCAACGGCCGTAGTAGGGCACCATGCGCCAAGGCAGCCTTAAATAACTGCCTCCCTTTGCGCTCCTGCGCAGAAAAGCCCTGTAACTCCATGGCTGCCATCATCCCCACGCCGCGCACCGAACCGCAGCACGAGAACGCTTCAGCCAGCTCCTGCATGCCAGCCCGTAGGTAACGGCCCTGCTGTTGGATTCCCTCCAGCCAGCGCTCCTGAGCACACAGATCCAACACCGCATTGGCAACGGCTATGGCCAGAGGATGCGCCGTCCAGGTATTGGAGTGAAGAAAGCTCTTCCCCGTATGGTAGTCATCCCAAAAGGCCTGATAAATGGGTTCGCGCAACAATACGGCGGATAATGGAATCACGCCTCCCGTCAGACCCTTGGAGAGGCAACACAAATCTGGCGCCGCCAAGGGCCCGTGGGCATCACTTCCGGCAAGATGACTCGCCAGCATAGCCCCGCAACGACCAAAGCCGCTGGCAATCTCATCAGCAATCAGCAACACCCCATGGGCATCAGCCCAACCGCGCAAACGCCGCAAGAAATCAGGGTCAATAATGCGCATGCCGCCAGCCCCCTGCAGCACTGGCTCATAGACAATAGCCGCCAAGCGCTGGGCATGAGGCGCCAACTGCGCCTCAATAGCAGGCCACTCGGCACTCGCATCAAGCCAGCGCGAATCCGCCTCCCCACTGCGCTCAGGCAGACCATGCAAGCGTACGCTAGGGAAAAGCTTGCTGCGAAAGGGCTGGGAATACATAGCACAGTCGCCCACCGACAAGGTTCCCACCGTTTCGCCATGATAGCCCCCCTGCAGACAGGCAAACTCACTACGCTGGGGATGGCCCCATTGGCTTTGCGCCTGCAACGCCATCTTCAGAGCCACCTCCACTGCGGTAGAACCGTTATCGGCCAGAAACACCCGACTCAGAGCACCTTCGAGCTTACCGGCAGGCGCATCTGCGGCCCACCTGGCGGCGGGATGGCCATTCGCCATAGCCAACAAACGCTGACACAAACGCACCAAACCCGCATGGGTGGTATTGGCGGCAATAACATGCTCAAAGGCATCAGCCTGACGATGCAAGGCGGCCAAAAGATGCGGATGGCCATGACCAAAGGACTTGCACCACCACGACGCAATGCCGTCAATAATCCTACGCCCATCGCGGCAGGTAAGCCACACCCCTTCAGCCCCAACAATATCCAAGGGCGGCAGATCATGCATATCCTGCATCTGCGCACAGGGATGAAAAAACACCTCAAGACTCGCAGCAACCACATCATCCATACCCCTACCCTAACACCCAATCCCCACTGAAAACCCCCACCCAAAAACAGGGACAGGCAATCTATCAAACAAAAATAGGGACAGGCTAGAATAGATAAAAACATTACCCACTGTTGCACAGAGCCTTACGAAACCGCGGGGCGCCAAATCTGAAACAGATGGCTCAGGGTAGCACCGCCGCATGGACTCATATTTCAGCCTGTCCCCTTTTTGTTTGCTTGCGGCATGGACTCGTATTTCAGCCTGTCCCCTTTTTGTTTGCTTGCGGATTGCATTGTTGGTGGGGGTGCACAATGCTGGGACTATGAGCATGAACGATCATATTGGGCGGTATGCGACTACCGATCATTTGGCTGTGGCCATTGTGCGGGCGCAGGGCACGGTGGCTACTATTGCTGATCAGCATCAGTTACGGGGTACACCGCGGCAGCTCTTGGGGCAAAGTCTTGTTGCGAGCCTGTTATTGGCGACGCGCCTGAAGGGTCAGGGAGTGTTGAGCCTTTCCTTGCGCAATACGGGGGGCTTTGCCCATGTGCGCTGCGATGCTATTGGCATGGGGCAGGTGCGCGGCATGGTTACCAGTAGCGTGCGCGAACAGCTGCAAAGCTGGAATGGGGTTGATCCCCTCCTGCAGGGCGAGCTACAGATCGAGGTGAGCAAGCAGCTGAGCGATGAGCATCAGCCTTATCGCTCGCTGGTATCCCTGCCAACGGATTCTATCCCCCTGGCTATCAATGGCTATCTCGCTCATTCTGAACAGATTGACGCCTGTATGATGATCGACTGCCGCGTCAACGAGGATGCGGTGGTGGAGGCAACGGGCGTGTACTTAGAACGCTTGCCTGGTGCCGCGGATGAAGATCCGGGCATTGATCACCTGCATCGCCATCAACAGGCTCTAGCCGATGGGCATCCTATGGGATTGGCTGGTGATCGCAGTGATCATGGCCTCCTGCAGCGTATTCTGCCTGGCTGTGAATTGATTCACCTCAAGGACTATCCCGCAAGGTTCTTCTGCCCCTGCTCCGCGGATCGCTTTCGTGAGGCTCTGCGTGGGTTGGCGCCCGCGGACCGTGCAGAGCTTGCCGATAATGGTATCATAAGCACCGAATGCGAGTTCTGCCGTAGCGTATATCACATCCCCATCGACGAACTCTAATGGGGGAGGTCGGCGTGCACCTGCACCCGCCCATCGGGACCAAGACCAGCCACATCAATACGTAGACGATAGCGCTCTAGGTGAAAACTCCGCTGCAAGGCCTTGGCGGCGCGGAGCGTGCGCTGCCACTTGGCCTCATCCACGGAAGCAAATGCATCCCCCTGCCCCCGAAAACGCACTTCCACCACCAATAATGTGCGCCAGCGGGCAAACACCGCATCTAATTCTCCACCACCGCCATACCAGTTGCGCGCCACCAGCCGCCAGCCACGCCAGCGATACCACCACACCACCCGATTTTCGGCCCAGCGACCGCGGTACTGGCGACTGTCACGCGGTAATGTGGCCGTCACACCGTGCCGCCCACGGGACGGACAAAGCGGGTGTCGATGCGCGCATGGACCACTGTGCCCAATATGGTAAGGCCCACTACAAGCTCCCAATTACCGTGATGCCGTACTACCTGGCCACGGCAGCCCTCCATGGCACCCCCGATTACCTCCACGGGATCACCCTGGGCATAACCGGGTTGCTGCCGCAGGTCGCGGGGGGAGGCTTGTAGGAGACGACAGAAGTTACGCAGCTCATCAATAAATTGCCGGCCATCGGGCACCGGCAAGAGTTCTACGATCGGGCGCGCCGCAGTATAAATGGCATCGGCATCATGGCCTCCTGCGTGAACAATGACATAGCCTGGCAAAAAAGGGGTGATTGTCTCGCGCGTGCGCTTGCGGCCATAATGATGCTGGGCAATAGTCCATAGCATCAGATAGCCCGCGCCAGGCAGACGTTGAATCGCCTGTGCGGCTCGCTGCTCTTCACGCTGGGGCACCCGCAGAACATACCACTGCTCTTCGGGGGCCTGCTGTAACAGGTCTTCCGGGTTGCTCTCCACGCGATAGCGGCGGGTTACCACTTTGATCATGGCCGCATGCTGTCGCGGTCACCGTGCTCAAGCAACGAGGAATTTCACCACAGCAGGCGCAGGCAGTTACTGGCAGTGCGCTTGCAGGTAGGCAAAACTCTGCGCCAGACTCGCAAAGGGATCGCCTGGGGTGCTATCTTGTTCGACAATAAACCATTCCACGCCAGCCTCGGTGGCGGCGGGAAGAATGCGATCCCATTCCAGATTGCCTTGGCCGATTTCGGCGAAATCTGGCGCCCCTGTAGGGTCTACTTTGAAATCCTTGAGGTGCATCAGGGGCTGACGGCCGGCATAGCGACGAATCCAGCTTTCCGGATTTCCACCACCTCGCTGCACCCAGTGCAGATCCAGCTCCACCTGGAGATGCCTGGGATCGGTGTTGGCGTAGATGTATTCCAGCAGGGTTTGCCCCGACGGCAGACGGTACAACTCATGCGCATGATTGTGATAGGTGAGTACCTGGCCGGCATCGGCAAGCACTTTGCCTGCGGCATCAAGTTTCTGCACCAGGGTATCCACCGAGGTCATATCAGAAAAATCAATGTCGCGGGGATAGGGATACGCGGTAAAGCGGCAGTTCAGCTTGGTCAAGCGGTCCACCACTGCCTGCGGATCATCAAGAACCGTAAAACTGGGTTCGTGGGTGGCGCAGATGGTCAATCCCAGGTCGGCACAGATGGCCACCAGATCCGCTTCCTCAATAGGCCCCATACCCGAAACCTGCACCGCCTCATAGCCAATTTCGCGCACCTTCTGCAAGGAAGCAGCAATATCTTGCGGGGTTTTCAGGTGCTGGCGCACGGTGTAGAGTTGGGCGGCGATTTGGCTACGTTGCATGAGATACTACCTTGAAACGGACGCGAAGTGAATTGTGAACCGCTGGAGCGAAACCCCTGAGTAAAAAGTTAAAAGCTACTCGCCATGTCATCTGCGGAGGCTGGCCGAGCAGTTTTTTTGCCAGCCTTCTTCTTTTTCCGCGAGTGTCCACTGGCCTCACTCGCGGCGATAAGCTTTTTTAGCTGGCGCTCATAGGCCTTGCCACTCATCGGCAGGTCCACGGGCTTGCCGGTAATGCCACTGAGCAACATGGCGTTGCCCATTTCCACCGAATGAATGCCGTCTTCGGCTGGGGCGATCAAGGCCGCCGTACCACGGCAGGCATCAATAAAGTTTTGCAGGATTTCCGCATGCTGACCACCAAAGCCACGGATTGGAATATCAATATTCCATACCGGTGGCTTGGCAAAGCCCTTATCGGTAGTGGCGCTAAAAGTGTCCATGGGGACTTCGTTACGGGTAAAGGTGAGACTGGCGCCTTCGGCCACAAGCTTGCCGCGCGTTCCCACAATCTCCAAACGATTGGTGCCGGGGGCCTCGCCGGTACTGGTGGTAAAGACACCATGCGCACCGCCTTCATACTCAAGAATGGCGGTAACATCGTCCTCCACTTCAATGTCGTGCCAGCGTCCCAAATGGGCATGGGCGGTAATCCGCTTGGGCAACCCACATAACCACCACAGTACATCCAATTGATGCGGGCACTGGTTCACCAGCACGCCACCACCCTCGCCCTTCCAGGTGGCCCGCCAGCCACCACTTTGGTAGTAGGCTTCGGTGCGGAACCAGTCGGTAATGATCCAATTCACCCGACGTAGGGTGCCCAGTTCGCCGTCTTGGATGAGCTGGCGGATCTTTTGATAGCGGGGATCCGTGCGCTGATTAAACATGGCCGCAAACACCTGTTTCTTGCGCTGGGCTGGGGTGCGAGCGCGATAAGCGGCAATCAGCCGCTCGCAATCGGCCTTGTGCACTGAAATGGGCTTTTCCACCAAGACATGCAGGCCCTGTTTGATGGCATCCACGCCAATAGTGGTATGAGCATAATGGGGGGTAGCGATCAATACCGCATCCACCGTACCCGAACGAATCAGCTGCTTGGAATCGGTAAACGTGGCAATGTCTTGCTTGGCAAAGGGTGAAAGCAGATCGGCATTACGATCGCAGACCCCTGCCACCTGCACCCCCTGCACCTTGCCTTCGCGGATGTTCTTATAGTGGCAAGACGTGCCAATGTTCCCTAAACCTATGATTCCTAGACGGATATCGCGCATGCATATGCCTTTCATAAAGCCGCAGTGGGCCTTACCATGGCATGGTAAGGACTAACTTGCGGTGCCGCGGGGCGACTCAAAGCTCGCCACTCAAAGCTCGCCATGAGAAAGGCATGCCCGCCTCGCGGGCATGCCTTTGAGCGCAAAGCGCCCCATTAAGGGCGTTTGTGTAGGCCGATGGGGAGATCGGCGGTCCCAGGGGCAAGCTTTGAGTCTCCCTTACGGTATCGTAAAGTCAGAATTGAGGGCCCTCTCCAATGTCAATGGTCATCTGGGTGAAGCCTTCACTGCCTCCTGCACATGCAGAATGGGGGCTTGGCGAGATCGCCACAGAACGGACGTAGATAGGAGGGGATTGCAGAGGGACGCAGACAAACACCCTTTTAACAAATGGCCCGAAGGACTCTCGTTCATGGCTTGGGGCAACAGTGTGGCTGTGGGGGAAAGTTTTCCTCAAGTGATCGGGGACGGGGACGATACTGCTTTCGTCCCGGGTGTTCCGGGCACGGGTGGCAAGGATGCCGCCCAAACACGCTCACGAGACTTCATGAAAGGAACTCATCATGTCTCTACGTATCAATAACAACATCACTTCGTTGAATGCGCAGCGCAATCTGCAAAACAACGATGCCGCTGTGGGCCGCTCCCTGGAACGCCTGTCTTCTGGTCTGCGCATCAATAAGGCCGCCGACGACGCCGCCGGCTTGGTGATCAGCGAGCAAATGCGCGCCCAGATCACTGGCTTGAATCAGGCCATCGCCAACTCCGAAACCGCCGTATCCATGGTGCAAACCGCTGAAGGTGCCCTGGATGAGGTCAACTCCCTGCTGCTCAAGGCCCGTCAGCTGGCCCTGCATGCCGCTAACGAAGGCGCCAACGACACCAACCAGTTGATCGCCGACCAAAACGAGCTGGACAACGTCATCGACGCCATCAGCCGCATCTCCGACTTTACTCAGTTCGGCACCAAAAAGCTCCTGGACGGCAGCCTCAACGGCGCCAGCAATCTGGGCCAAGGTGTGGAACGTGTAGAGGTAGGTAACTTGGCCAACAATGCCGCCGTAGCTACGGGTCGCATGGATGTAGACGTCTCCGGCTTCACTCGCGAAAGCAACTTCGTGACCAGTACTGGTTCCTTTACCAATGGCACTGGTGTACAGGAAAATCGCCTGTTTGACGGCAATGTCACCGGTCTTGACCTTGATGGCCTCACCCTGCAATCAGGAGCGCAGGCTTCTTTAACCATTGACGGTTCTACGCGCACTATTACTGCCGGTACTGGCGGCTTATCAGCCAATCAAATCGCCGCTGAATGGGATGAGCAATTTAGTGACTTCAATATTTCCTATAATAACACTGATGGCGGTTTCGACATCCAAAGCCGCTCCATTGGACCCAACTCCTTCACGAGCTCCATTGAGTTCTCTCGTGC
>REDP01000182.1 GCA_007693455.1 Planctomycetota bacterium
CGCCCATGGCTGGTTTTACCAACGTTGCCTTTCGCCTCATCGCCAAAGAAGTAGGGGGCTGTGGCTTGGTGGCCTCGGAAATGGTGGCGGCCATGGCTCCAGAGCATGCGCAGCACGAGGAGCGTTTTCGCATCCTCACCCGCAATGTGCCAGCGGAAAAACCTATTGCCATGCAAGTCTATGGCAAAGAGCCAGCATGGTGTGGCGGCTTAGCTCGTCGTCTTGCCGATGCGGGTGCGGATATGGTGGATCTCAATTGTGGCTGCCCAGTGCGTAAGGCTACGCAGTCGGGATGTGGTGTTGCTTTGATGCGTGAGCCGCAGCGGGTGGAGGCCATTTTGCGAGCCATGCGTGCGGCAGTGCCAGACAAGCCAGTAACCGTCAAAATGCGCTTGGGTGCCAACCAACATCAGCGCACGGTACATGAAGTTGCTCTGCGTGCAGTGGATGCTGGTGTGGACGCAATTTTCATCCATGCCCGCACCGGAGAAAGCAAACACGGTCAACCTGTTGATTTAGAACCTGTGGCCGAGGTCAAGGCGATGGTGCCGGTGCCAGTTATTGTTAATGGGAGCATGGATACCGCGGCGGCCATTCGTCGCGCCAAGGATGTGGCGGGAATTGATGGCTATCAGATTGGCCGTGCTGCCTGCGGCGATCCGTGGCTCTTTCGTAATCTTATTGCCGAGCTCAAAGGGGAGCCGCCACACCAACCGAGTATGGCAGAGCGACGGGAACTGCTCGAACGCCATTTCGACCTTATTCTTGATCTGTTTGGCGAACACCGTGGTGTGCGGGTTATGCGTAAGTATACCTTTTTTTACTGCCAAGGATTACCTGGCGTGCGTCAGTTTCGCGAGCGTTTTGTGCGCATCCAAAATCGCACTGACTTTGAGCAGGTGGTGGATGATTTTTTTACCCGCCTCGCGACGCTTCCTAATACTACTGCTGATAAGGAGTCGTCATGCGCTACTGGCTCATGAAGTCGGAGCCAGATGTCTTTTCCCTGGACGATCTCCAGCGTGAAGGGCCGAGCTGGTGGGATGGCGTGCGCAATTATCAAGCGCGCAATTTTATGCGCGATGATATGCGGGTTGGCGATGCGGTGCTCTTTTACCACTCCAATGCCAAGCCGCCGGGGGTAGCTGGCCTGGCCCGGGTATCGGCCGAAGCCACCCCCGATAGCACCAGCTGGGATCGCGAAAGTGATTATTTCGATCCCAAATCGACTCCAGAAGCCCCGCGATGGTGGCATGTGCAGGTGTCCTATGTGGCGCATTTTCCTCGTTTGGTGTCGCTGCCAGAGTTGCGCGATATTGACCTCCTTGCCGACATGCCCTTATTGAACCGTTCGCGGCTGTCCATCCAGCCGCTTGAAAAACAGCATTACGAGCTGATTTGTGAGATTGCCCAGCGTCCTTCGGCGTAAGGAGTGGGGGTTAGGTTACCACAAACAGGCTTGCCAGGTAGGCTGTCAAAAGGATCAGTAACAGCACCCCGTGCCAGCGCTGGATGCGCCCGCTCCACAGCATCATCGGGGCTATGATCAGGGTAAAGCCGAGCATCCACCAATAATCCCACATCCAGTTTTGTGGGGCAATGGGGATGGGCATGATCATGCTTGCCGTGCCCACGATAAAGAGGCAGTTAAAAATATTTGAGCCAATGACATTGCCAATAGCAATGGCGGTATGCCCACGACGTGCGGCTTGAATACTGGTGGCCAGTTCTGGCAGGCTGGTGCCAATGGCGACCACGGTGAGGCCAATCACTCGCTCGCTCATACCGATGGTGTCAGCGATGCTAATGGCGCCGGTAAGGGCCACATCACCTCCCACGGTCATTAAGATCATGCCCACGATCACCAAGCCGATGGCTGTTCCTGGGTGATGTCGTTGGGTGGCTGGAATGTCTTCGGGAATCACTGGGCTACGCCGCCCCAGGGCGACGGAGGCACCGACAAAGATCAGTAAGCCTGCGCCTAAAATCAAACCTTGCCCCCGTGACACCACGGCTGGTCCGCCAAATAATGGCAGGGAGACAACGATCATGAGTAGGGTTGCCACCACCATTACCGGATAGTCCAAGCGGCGGCAGGATGCAGGAACCGGCAGCACACGCCATAAGGCGGCAATGCCCAGAATTAAGGCAATATTGCTGATATTGGAGCCAACCACATTGGCCATGGCAATGTCTGCCGCGCCTGGATTGTCCAAGCGCTGGGCTTGTACCATACTGGTAAGGCAGACGACGAGTTCCGGTAGGGACGTGCCAAAGGCAACTACCGTGGCGCCAATAACCGCAGTGCTTAAGCCGCTACGCTGGGCCAGGCTCACCGCCGCCTCCACTAGGACATCGGCCCCTTTAATCAACACATAGAAACCGACGACCAAAAAGATAATCGCCAGAATCCAGTGCGGCTCTAGGTACCAAGTGGGAAGTGCGATCATAAGCCCTCGGCAAAACGGGTAGTATCTCTTGGGACTGGGTACGGCAATCGGCAAGGCACGGGGTTTAGCCCAGGCGATGGTAGTCGCGAAAGCGGGCAAGAATGGCGGCATTGGCCGGTGGGAAGTCCAGTGTAAGGAACTCCTGAGGATCAACCCAGCGTAT
Source organism: Planctomycetota bacterium (assembly GCA_007693455.1). Lineage (GTDB taxonomy): Bacteria > Planctomycetota > UBA11346 > UBA11346 > UBA11346 > REDP01. Next base: position 2,614 of record REDP01000182.1, read on the forward strand.
CCCATCGCTGGCCCTGGCTTGCGCTTGATCGGGATTAAATACGCGGCAGCGATAGACACTCAGTACAATGCAGTGCTCTTCACCTTCATCGTAGACGGTAACGAAAGGCCTGGCCGAGAGGAGATCAAGGCCGGTTTCCTCCATAAGCTCGCGGGCAAGGGCTTGGCGGTCGCTTTCGCCCGCTTCGCGTTTGCCCCCGGGAAGTTCCCAGTAGCCACCATGGCGCAGTTGCTGGGGACGCTGGGCCACGAGGTAGTGCCCTTGATGATGAACCAGGGCCAATACCACCGGAATACGGGGAAGGCCCCGTCGCTGGGGCTTGGCACTATAGACCTTACGCGCCGAGGCCACCCGTAGGGGGTTGCTGCTGGCTTCCAGTACCTCGACAGCGCCATGGCTTAGGCAGCGCTGCTGCCAGGGGCACTGCTCGCAGCGTGGGGCGCGGGCGGTACAGATGGCGGCCCCCAAATCCATGAGGGCGTTGGTGTAGTCGATGGGCTGTTGGGGATGCACCTGATGTGCCGCATGTACCCATATCTGGCGACGATCCAGTGGCAGAGGCAGGCCATCGCGACGCGTATAGACCCTGGCGATATTGGTATCCACCACGGCAACCGCTTGGCCAAAGGCAAAGGTAGCGATGGCGGAGGCGGTATAAGGACCGATGCCGGGAAGTTTTTGCAAGGCTTCTGGGGTCTGCGGCCATTGGCCTTGGTATTGCTTAACCACACAAGCGCAGGCCCGCTGCAGGCGCTCAATGCGCGAAGGAAAGCCCAAGCCCTTCCACATGCGATGGAGGTCCTGAACATCCGCCACAGCTAAGGCGGCGGCATCGGGATAGTGCTGGAGAAATCTTTGATAATAAGGGATCACCCGCTCCACTTGGGTTTGCTGCAGCATGGTTTCCGAGAGGGCAATGTGGTAGGGATCACGAGTCTTGCGCCACGGCAAATCGCGGCCATGGCGGCGATACCAACGCAGGAGTTCACGGTGGGGAGTGCTTAATGGAGCAGGCATATGGTGGGAGAGGCCTTTGCGGCGTGCAGTGGGCGCAGGGTGGCGTATAAGTGGCACTGGTTAGCGATGCTGGCGGATTACGCGATCCATGCGCCCAATAATCTCTTCTAATAGCGGCAGTGGTGTGCCTAGGTTGACCCGCACAAAGTTGCCATCGCCAAAAGCGCGTCCATCACCCAGGCCTACCCCAGCTGCTTCGAAGGCCGCATGGGGATTTTCCAGGCCCAGAGTGCTGACATCGATCCAGGCAAGATAGGTGGCTTCTAAATGGCAGTCCTGAATCCCATCCCAGGAAGCAACGGCTTGTCGCATCATGTCGCGATTGCGACGTAAAAACGTCAGCATTTCTTGTCGCCATGGTTCTCCATAACGGTATGCCGCCTCACATGCAATAAAACTCAAGGGCGTTATTTCGGGAATACAGCCGGCGCTGGCGCGTAGGAAGCGCTGTCGTAGTTCGGGGTTTTCAATAACCGCATAGGCGCAGGCCATGCCTGGGATATTGTAGGTTTTGGAGGGAGCAAGAAGGGTAATCGTGTGGTTTCTTGCCCACTCGTTGAGGGTTGCGGTGCTGCGGAAAGAGGGGCTTCCAGGACGTTGATCAAGGAGTAGTTGGCAGTGAATTTCATCACTAATCAACAAAAGATTATGCCGTTGGCAAAAATCGATAATACCCTGCAATTCGTCATCTCGCCACCAGCGGCCCAGGGGATTATGGGGATGACATAATAGTAGCGCTTTCGATTGCGGGCTGACTGCCTGCTCCCATCCCTGCCAGTCAATGTGCCAGAGATCATCCTGCAAATAATGGGGAAGGCGTACGCAGCGTTTGCCTTGATTACCAGGGGCAGTGAGAAAGGGGGGATAGATGGGGCTGGGGACCAAGATTTCGTCCTGCTCATCGCCAGCCATGCGACAGCACCAGTTGATCGCGGGAACTAAGCCTGGGAGAAAAACAATCGCCTCACGTTCCACCTGCCAGCCGTGGAAGCGCTGTAAATAATCAAAGATGGCCTCGTACACGCCATCACTGGGGCGCTCATAGCCCATAAGGGGATGATCGTGTAAACGTTGCTGTAACGCTTCAATAACGCAGGGGGGACTGGGGATATCCATATCCGCCACCCATGCGGGAATAATATCCATGTTGCGATAACGGCCCCACTTGAGGCTGTTGCCATTACGGCGATCAATAAGGGTATCAAAGGAATACTGCATAAGCCTAGGTGTATACTCGCCCAGGAGAGCTCAAGGAGGGGTTAAGGCCTCTTCAGGGCTACGCAAAGCTTGTCAGGAAAAGGGATGCCCGCTTCGCGGAGCATGCTTTTTGTGCAGAAAGCGCCCTATTCACAAGGCGATTTGAGCTAGTCGATCAGGAGATTGGCGCTCTCGGAGGTAAACTGTGGGTCGTTTTGTGGTCCCTCTCAGGGCGTCTTAATAAGGGCGCGGCGCCACTGCATGCCGCAAAGACTTTTGATGATGATGTGTGGGGCGTAGACGAGTCTAGGATACAAGAGCATGGCCCTGGTCAGCAACAGTGTGACCAGGGCCATGAACGGGGGCTAATGTGTTGTTTGTTGCAGAGCGTCAGTCGAGGATGTCGATCAACTCTACTTCAAAGATCAGCAGACTATTGGGGGGAATGGCAGGGGGACGACCTTCTTCGCCATAGGCCAAGTTGCCTGGGATGTGCAGGCGATATTTTGCGCCCACATTCATCAGCTGCAGGCCTTCCGTCCAGCCAGCGATGACGCCGCCCAAAGGAAACTCAATGGGTTCGCCGCGGGCAATGCTGGAGTCAAAAACAGTACCATCAAGCAGGCGGCCTTCGTAATGAACACGCACCGTATTTTCCGCACTGGGGGAGGCGCCATCGCCTTCTTCCAAAACTTCGTAGGCCATGCCTGATTCAGTCACGGTAACACCATCTTGCTCACTGAGTTCGGCAATGTGATCTTCTCCAGCACTACGATTGGCGGCGGCAGTGACGCGCTGCGTCTCTTGCATCTCTTGCTGGTAGGCTTGCATGACGCCTTGCCAGGTGTCCTGCGGCACCACTGGTGGCTGGCCTTGGAGGCCGCCTGCCAAGCCTGCCATAATGATGCCCATATCGAGATCGGCTTGTTGTGCCTGCTGCATGACTTGTTGGCTCATATGATAGCCGAGAATATAGGCAGCACGTTGCTGAACCGTCCACGATGAAGGATCCATGGCCTCATCTTGTGCTGGTTGAACGGGCAGTGGGGGTGAACTTTCTTGCGCTTCAGCACCTTCGTCAGCATGGGTAAAAAAAGGTGCCGCGACCAAGGCGCCAATGCCTAAGGTGCGCAGAGCTGCAGAACACAGGGACATACACTCTCCAAAAAAAGAAATGAAAGCTGGGATCGCTGGAGGCAGCGCCAGCCGAGGTGAAACGATGATCATGCGCGTAAACGCCGCAACGAGCGGCAGCAAGACTGCTTTGAGAGCATGCAAAGGCCCTGAGCCTAAGCAGACAGCTGGCAGGGCAAAGCAAATGTTGCATACCTGCGCATGGGCGCATCAACTGCATCAAACAACCGTGGTTGCTGGCGCAATGTTTAATGAGACGCAATGGTGACGGGAGTCTTTCGTGCCTGGGTCATGAGCCGATAGGGCGGGTATCGCCCTTTTTTGTGACAAGAGCAGGGCGGCGCAAAGCTTACCCCCGGGATCGCCGATCTCCCGATCGGCCGGCAAAAACCCCCGAATGGGGTGTTTTCGCGACAAAAGCATGCCCCGCGAAGTGGGAATTCCTTACCCAAGGTGAGTTTTGAGTCGTCCTGTGACAAGAGACGTTCATTACTTGTGCCGCAGAAGCGGCACGCAGCATAACGCCCATGGAAATCCGCGACCCTGTGCACCATAATATGCACTTTGATAGTGAAGAGCGCCGAATATTGGATCATCCCTGGGTTCAGCGCTTACGCCATATACGGCAACTGGGTTTTGTCTCCTTGGTGTACCCGGGTGCGGTTCACGATCGCTTGCAGCATTCCATGGGGGTGTGCCATGTGGCAGGCCAGGCTTTTGATCAATTGTGCTCCCATGGACTGCTGCAAGAACTATACGATACCAACGATCTGGCCTATGCGCGGCGAATCCTGCGCTTGGCGGCACTGTTGCATGATGTGGGGCATGCCCCGTTTTCCCATACCGCGGAAGAGCATTTGTCCGCAGTAGAGGCTTTTGCCTTGCCCGCTGATTGGTATCGCGCTGGACATATCCCATCGGCCCGCAAAGCCCATCACGAAGATTGTACCTTGGCTGTGGTGGCGGCTTTAGCCCAATCACAGGTTATTGCCGAAGATGAGGCGCGCGATATTTGCGCGGTACTCTCGCCGCATGTGCGTAGAAGTAAGCGTCTCGCCCATTTAGGAAGTTTGGTGAGTTTACTCCGCGATCTGGTCAGCGGCGAGCTGGATGCAGATCGCTGCGATTATTTACTCCGCGATAGTCACTTTTGCGGAGTGAGCTATGGCCTTTTTGATCTTCCGCGCCTGCTTCAAAGCATGCGTGTGGTATCGGGGCCGCAGGGCCCAGAGCTTGGCATTGATGGCGATGGTATTCATGTGTTCGAAGGACTTCTTCTCGCTCGGTATCATATGTTTCTGCAGGTCTATTTTCACAAGACTCCCCCAGCCTTTGAGTATTTTCTCTCGCAAGCATTGGCTGAGGGTGAAATCCGCATGGACCTGGATGCTGGCTTATCGGATCTGCTGAACGTACGTGATGAAGTTATTGTTGGTCGTCTGCATCGTGCGGCTGCGGCTGGGGGACGCTGGAGCCGGCGTATTATTGCACGCGAGCCAGCGCGCCTAGTGATGCGTGAGCGAGTTGGCGAAGGAGATGCGGATAATGCCCTGAGCCTGCAGGTGATCAACGCCCTGCAGTCGGCAGGCTGCCAGGTATTCTGGCGTCAGGCGCAGCAGCGCTTTACCACCCTTGCGGGTGCTGGTGGCCAGCGCCACGGTGATCGCTTGCATTGTGTACGTCGTGTGCTTGGTCGTACCCTGTTGCAGTCGGTGCCAGAGACATCGCATCTCCTGAGTGCCTTTAATACCCCTATCCATGTGCAGTATACTTATGTCCTGCGCGAAGACGCCGACCGCGCAGCGGCAATTATTCGGCGCATGAATTTAGGATCAGAAGCATGAAGCCAGAGCTCCTTGTGATAGGTGCTGGATCGTTGGCACATGCTCTTGCCCAGGCGCAGACTTATCGCCTCATTGGCATCCGTCGTCGTCGGCAAGACGCAGATTTCCCCCTAATTATTGGCGATGCTGCCGACGATGCCACCTGGGAGAATCCGCAGCTTCCCGCCCAGCCCCATGCGGTACTGATCACCGCCACCCCTGGCTTACGAGGCGGGGGACGTGGCAATCGACTACTCGAGGTGATCGCCCAGTTGCATCGACATTATTCCCACTGCCCCTGGATCTATACCGGCTCCACCGCTGTGTACGGATCGTCACCGCACATACTTGATGACCACGCCCCAGTCCAGGCAGAAGGCCGCGCCCCCCAGTTGCGTGCCATTGAAGAGGCGGTCCTGGCCCATGCCCCTGCGCTTGTGCTGCGCATCGGAGCAATTGTCGGTACTGGTCCCAGTCGCCGTGACCTCTCGCGTTCTCCCCTGGTGATTCCTGGTGATCCCCAGCGTCCCTTTCCATATGTGCATCAATACGACCTCCTCCAGGTACTGCACCATACTGTGCAGGATCCTTCTGCGCAGGGCGTGATGAATGTAGTGGCCCCTCATGCTTGCAGTTATGCAGAGTATTATCAACAGCTCCAACAGCAGCAGTTCCCCCAGCATCCCCTCCTGGAAGTAGTTGGCGACCCCCAGCGTCCGCAGCCATGGCGGCGCATTATTGCACCACGACTGTGGGCATACATGCCTGATCATCCTTGGTTATTGCCCTGGCAGCAGGCCGAGTCTTAGGCTCATTCGAGTAGGGGCCACATTGATGCTTTAGTGGCCCCACCTGTAGCCGATACTTGCAAACAGGAGTTCTTTGTCTCTGGGCAAAGGGTAGCTAAGCGTTACACGGTAAGGGGCTGGTATCATGGGTGAACTAAGCAAGCAACTGGCACAACGTGCCCTGGATCGTTTGGATGGGCGCATTACTGCCTTGCAAGAGGCGGGCATCGCCGTGGGCGTTCTCGCCGCCCAACTGCAGCGCGCACAGCACCTCTTCCATCAGGACCGCACCTTTGAAACCCATGCCTTGTGCCAGGAACTCCTTAATGTGGCTGCAGACTTGGCCCTGGGTAAGGAAGACGAAGCAAGCCTGCAGCGGCGTGTGGATGCTGTCGCCGAACAATTTATCGCCCCCTTTTTACCAGCCACCCCCGATTCCAGCCAGGTCGATACTGCGGCTGATGGAGCTACCGAGGAGGTGGTAACTGAGGATGGTGATGAGTCTGACGCGACCCTTGTCGATGAGACGATCAGTGACGAAACGGTGGTTGATGGGGCAGCAGCTCAGGATGCAGCCGTAGCGGACTCCGAAGCCGCCGAAGCCGCCGAAGCCGCAGAAGCGGCCGAAGCAGCCGAAGCAGCCGAAGCAGCCGA
>REDP01000081.1 GCA_007693455.1 Planctomycetota bacterium
GAAGCCTAACGAGGCAACGGGGCTGCTGCAAAGGATGCCGGTAAACCGGTTACGGCATATAAGATGATGGGCTGGGGCAGGATTATTCCGAGAGGCTAGCGAGCCAATTTTTACTATCCTCGACGGCCAACAGCGGTTCCACTGAAGCTCCGAGGCGTATTAACGCTCGTCCAGCATTACGTTGATTTCGAAGGTAGGCAATCTCAATCGGCTCACGCAGATAATCATGATCATCAACCCTTTTAGTTAGCTGACGCACGTCCATGAGATCGTGCAAAACAAGATACTCCAGTAGCTTGACGTGAGAGGTAGCGGCTGCAGCATGTATAATATAATCTCCTCGAGCATTTGGCGTATTTATCAATTCCCGCAACTTATCTGCACCAAGAATTTCAACAACTGCATTCCATACATCTAAATCCAACGAGCCGCCTGCAATCATAAATAAAAGATGGCCCCGCACAATTCCATTGACCGTAAGATCGAAATCATTGATAATCATTGCTTCCAAAATATCAAGCAACCACTCTTCCGCAGAAGGATTTCCAAAAAAAACACTAAGGTAATCTAAATACCTCATTCGTCTCCCCAGGGTCGAATCATCCACGATCACCTCGCGAGAAACCCCACTTTCTATTAACTTAACAATGATTTCTGAAGGCGCACTTAGATTAATAGCAGCGACCAAGAAATTACTTCCATCATTATTAGCCCGATTCAGCTCGTAAGGCGAAGCGGATGAAAGTACAGCTTTGAAACGCGAGAAACTTTTCGCATATTCCTCATCCGTTTCATACCTGTGATACATCACCGACTTCAACAAGTAACGGCCAATTGAAGACTCCGCAATGCTTCCCATAACTTCCGCGTCAATTTCCCAGAGCTCTTGTTCCCAGAGCCCTTGACTGTAGGGAACGTCCGATGAATGAATTGAACCCACTTCCTCTGACTGAGGTTTCCCGCAACCAAAAGCGATAAACAGTGGAAATATTACATAAAAAATAGACTTAACGTTGCGCTTCATACATTGGCTCCAAAATTGTCCCGCAGTCTTCTTTCAATGTGCTCGCAATGAGGCCCGCGCTCTCAAGAGCATAAGAATGTATCAATCATCACAACTACACTCAACATATTTCAAGGAATGCACATGCTGAATCATTATAGCCTTCATGACATAACATCCATACATCCTCGCCGAATAGCAAATAGCAAAGAGCCAACAGGCCATCACCTTGAGGGTTGATGATTACACTCCCCACACGACATAGATCTTCATTTATCCACAAACCCCATGACCCCCATGGCCAATAAATTATCATAAATATCCTTATGACTTTTTTCTAGTATGCCTACAGGCACTCGAACACGTCTTCCGTCAGCGGACTCAAGCAACAGCTGACCAAAATATCTTGAACGCTTCACCACTGTCCCGGTTGACAGAAATACATGGATTCGTCCAATTCCATCCCTGACTCGGACCTCGTCCTCGCTAACCTCCAAAAAACACTTACCCGATATACGGTAAAATATAACAGAAAAAATCCATGCCACAAGCAGAGACCCCATTCCATAAACCATTGGCCCAATAACCTTAACATCGCCTTCAGTCGACTCATTATTAATCATACGCATGAAGACAGGAATTGCAAAATAACTCAAGGCTATGAGCGCAAAAGGCCCGCCAATTGCCACAGCTTTCGTGGCAATTTTGAATAAGCCACTAGCATATACCCTCATCACTCTCCTCCATCTCACTTAAGGTCCGGATACATATACGCAACACTGCGCTCTAAGGGATCGGCAGCAAACCACCCTGTCAAGTAAGTGGCAAGAAGCGCCCCCGCCCCTATAAGCAACGCTAACGCCAACCCCAATGGGCCTAGGCTAAAGGTTAGCGCAGCGCCAAATAAAAGCAACCCAGATAGCAGAGACAACCCATTTATCGCCCTCTTCCATGCCTGCTCAGTTAATTCCCGCTGCCTCTCCACATTTGTCTTCGCCTGCATAGCAAGCTCCTTAATCTTATCACTTGCATCTCCAGTCGCCCTTGCCGAAAAATAACCCTGAGGCTCATTACTTGAATAATCCCGAATATCCACCCATGATTGACCTAAATTGCCATGGAAGAGCACGGTTATATCCGCCTCCCCTTCACTTCCACCTGATGTCGACACATTTCCAGTCGGCGAAACACCTGGACCATATCCGATGAATTTCTTCCAGCCGCTTGCAACCCCTTCATCGTGAGTGCGGTTGCCATCAATATCTCTAAGTCTCGATTCCGTATCCCACCTAATATCCCTTTCCTCAAGAGAGAAGTCAATATACCCAGGTATAGTTTTCACAGTTACCTTCGGACCGGCCAACGGTCCAACTGGACGCTCTAGAATTTTATCTCTTATCGATTGGGATAACGCCTCCACCTCGGCCTCTGCGCCAATCATTTCAACTTTAATCTCATCCATCCGTTCCTGCGCGCTAATCATCCCCTGGGCGTCAAAGAAAACGCCAATAGGCGTTAGCGCATGACCGGTGAACGCGCCTGCTTTCTGTACAAATGAATGGGGCACAGCATCCTTAGCTACAGTTAAAGTATTCACCAATGACCTAGCCGACGAAGCTAAACTAGATCCCACGTTCCTAAGCGCTTCAAGCCTTACCAGGATTGGCCTTAATCTCGATAAATGGATATTTGCCTCCGCGCCCATCTCCCTTATTAGGGTAGAATTACCCGCAGCCACAGCCCTTCTATTGGCTGCATCCGTTACTCTTGCTGCCGTTTTCTCAATCTTCTTATTTACCTCAACCAATTGCCTTCGAATCTTCTGTCTCTTATTTGGATCCGCTGTTGCATCATATTCTGCTTGCAATCGGTTTGCCTGTGCGCGCTTATCATCCAACACGGCACTATGACCGCGGTAATCATTATCAGCGTTCAATTCTACTGCCTCCCATTGCGCGAGCGTCTTCCCTTCAAGCTGCAAATGCGGACTGGTCAGCTTCTCCAGCTCTGCAACCTGAGCTTTTACCGCCTCTATGTCATTCTCCCCTATTGCATCCTGTGCGGTTATAGCGAAAGACAGTAAATCGGACTCCATTTCAGCCGCCTCGCCTTGCTCCTCCAGTTCCTTCAATCGAATCATCTCATCTGCAAAGAGGTCCTCTACAATTGATTCCGCTGTAGGCCATTCATATGTTACCAGCCTTGGGTTTACCTCCACTGTGTATCGAACTACTGATCTTGAATCTATGGCCTCGCAGTTCTCATTCTCTGGATACGATGCCCTAACAGAATACTCGCCAGGCTCCCTCGTCCTTAAGGAATGCAGGCCACCCCTCTCGGCAAGCTGTGTATCCTGAATATTTTCATCATCATTAACATCTACAAATTCCAGTTTAACCTGAAACCACCAGTTATGTTCCTCCACAGGATCCTGGAATATGACCTCTGCAGCCACCCTTCGCTTGTCAACATTGCTGAAAGGCACTTGCCTAGGGATTGTATCAAACCTCCGTAAAACAACCGACTGCAAGCGCGGATACACATCTAAACGCTGGGGATCAGGGTGATCCTCTTCACCACTACAGCGAGCACTAATTCTATACTGACCATGTTGTGGCAGTCTTAAACTGACATTCGTCCCATGGGCACCATGTTCTTGCCAATTATCGTTGAATTGATTAGGGTTTTCAGCCTTATCATACTCCCACTTCGGCAGCCCATCCAGAGTCAACCCGCGTGGATTCATAGTAGCCACGGCCGTCACAGACTGGCCCATACATATTGCGGATTTTTCAAGTTGTATAGATGTTACCTCAACGATGGCAGCCTTGATTGAACCCGTAGCCTTCGCTGTGCCGCCATTGGGGCCGGAGTAGTCCATTGTAGCCGTTAAGGTGCCAATCCCCTTCCATTGGTCCTTCGCGATATGAACCTTATCCGACCCTACTATTTCTGCCTCTATTCCCTGGATATCCCAGGTTAAATTGCTCGCGGGAATCCAGCTTGGACTCATTTTGGCCTTAATGACCAACACATCGTCAGCATTGCCCGTGGCACATGCATATGCCGTACCATTGTCCATAAAGCCGTTTTCAACTTCAAAGGTAATCGAGGCCGTTATTGGATTCTCTTCGGTCCACAGGCCATTACACGAATAGCTCAACAGCATGCACACAGCTAACGCGCGCAGCCCAATAAACAATTGCTTGCAATTCATCGATGTTTTTCCTTGGGGATTCAATTTTGGTGAATGGCCGTTCCTATTCATCGTCCAACCCTCCACTCCCCATGCCAGACGCTACGGGTGTGGCAGGGGCCGCCGGGGGTGCCGGCGGAGCGTTGGATGTCGTAGGTGTAGGTGCCGCCGCTGCCTTCTTCGTCGGCCTGGAAGTCGTTGCTGGGGATGGTGAGGCTCAATCCACCGTCGGCAAAGCTGGCGCCGGTGCGGAAGATCTGGAGACGGATGTCCAGGTCGGGGCGCATGGGGGCCATGTGCATTGTGCCCTCCAGGACTAGCGAGCCATCAGGGTAGCGATGACGCACCGGGATCACCGATCCCGTGAGGCTGCGCAGGTCAAAGGTGGCCACCGGGGCGCTGTCCAGGAGGAGCGGGCCATCGCTGGTGGCCAGGGAGGCCTCAAGGATGGGCTCGTTATTGGCCGTGGCGCGGAGGGTGGTGGCCAGGGCACTGCCGCCGGATCCGGCGACGTGGTCGCCGATTTCCAGGGGCTCATCCGCGCCGGGGGCGAGGGTGATGGCTGCGGCATCCAGGTGGGCGCTGTCCAGGAGGAGGTCGCGGGTGAAGTCGACTTGGCTGGGGAGGTAATCGGGGAGGGCAAATTCGACTACTTCCACGGTGATACTGGCCAGGGGAGCCTCGTCGTCTGCGCTGGCCCAGACCTGGGCCTGATAGGTGCCCAGTTGGTTGTAGGCCACGGCCAGGGGCTCATCATCGGCGAGGATGTGCAGCTGGCTGCCGTCGCCGTAGGGGTCCAGGGTGACGGTGCTGCCTTCGGCGTAGCCGCTGTCGGCCACCAAGAGGAGGCTTTCGCCGCGGCGGATGGTGTAGTGGCCGCCATCGGCAATTACCGTGGGGATCCATTGGATGCTGCCGGTGACTACAGTGGCCGGTTGGCCGGCTTGGGTGGCGGTAAAGGAGGTGGATTCCGGGGTGGCGGCATTGAGCGGCACGCGGGAGAGGAAGCGGCCGGAGGCAAAGCGATCCAGGCTGTCGGCGGGGGTGATGCTGAGGCTGCGCTCTTCATCCCAGGCGCGGCCGCTGACCAGGGCCGGGGAGACGCGGCTGGCGTGGGTGGGCTCCAGGTGGATGGGGCGGCGGTCGCGCAAGGATTCGGTGGGACCAGCGCCAGGGCGGAAGTGCAGGTCCAGGGAGGTAATGCCCACGCGGCCTGCGCCGGTGCCGCCTGCGGGGGCGGCGGTGACGATCAGGCCACCGGAGGCATCCACATCCAGGGTCGTGGGCTGGGCATTCTCTTGGTCGGAGTGGAGGTCCACATCCACGCTGCCATCGCCATTGAGATCCACGGCAATCTGCCAGGAACCGGCTTCACCCAAGCTCAACTCCAGATTAAAGGGCTGGTCGGGGGTGATTTCACTCAAGATATCCAGGCTGGCCAGGCGGTTGGCCTGGTCTTGCTGGGCCTGACCCAGGCTCTGCCCGGCGGGGATTTGCCAGAGGCCCCACTGCAGGGGATTACCGCTGTAGTAGCCGCTTTGCCAGCTGCTGTTGCCACTGCCGATATGACGGCGGAAGGACAGGGCGACGACCATGGCGTCTTCGCTGACGGGGCCGTCAAAACCGGCGCTTTCGCCGTGGACGGCGTCATGGGGGCCGCGATTGGCGCCCATATAGCCCAGGCGCAGGTGCGCATCTTGAGCCATGCGGGCCACGCGGATCCAGCCTTCGCCCGTATCCAGCGCTTCGCTATTTTCCCAGCCGCGCAGGCCGACGGACCATTGGCTGCCGGGGTCGGCAATCAGGGTGTTGGCGCTCCAGCTGCGGCCGCCCGCTTGGTTGGCGCTGGTCCAGCCGGTGAGGCGGATGACTGATTCATCGACCAGGTGGGCGTTTTCTACCGTACCATCGGCGGCAATGTGGCTGGGATTGAGGTTATCCAGGTCGCCGGCCAGTTTGCGCGCCCAGCGGAAGGGACCGACGCGCTCGCCGTCCATAACCAGCGGCAGCGGCTCGATCACCACGCTGTTGATTTTATTATTCTGTCCGCCTGCTGCCGAGCCAATGGTCAGGAGACCGTCAACCACGGTTACCTCTGCCGTACCTTCGGCCCAGCGGGCATTGCTACTGGGCTTGTGGTCCACCACCAACACCCCTTCTACCGCCAAGCGGTAGTCGCTATCGGTGTGGCTGGGATCGCCGGCCAAGACGGTAACCCGGTAGCGGCCCACGGGCACGGCGATTTCCCACACCGCGTTGGGCTGGACCGACTGCTGCAGATGCACCAGGGTATCGTGCTGCACATCGGGGCTGCGCGAGGAATTGCGCTGACGAGCGGTGGAGCTGATATCGCTATTCCAGCCGTAGGACAATCCCCCCGAGCGCTCGCCAAAGGCTGCACCGGTATCGGCATGCCATCCTGCGGGCGTGGGCGCCGAGGCGGCCTGGAAATTCACGCGAATGGTTTCTTCGGCCATAAGCCCACTGGTAGCCAGTAGCGCCATAATGGTGAGGAGGGCCAAGCGGGCCAAACAACGGTGGAGCATAGGGAATTCCTTCGTGCAGCAGCAGGGCGAGTCAGGGGTGATCGTCTGCCGCGGGTTGGTTCAAAGCGTTTTCTTGCGTGTCTTTGTCTTGAGCGAACTGCTGCGATTGTCCTGGGCCAGTAGTAGGCCGCAGCGACAGGGCACTGTGCATGCCGGGGGCATGGGCATCGCCTGCATGCGAGCGCAACCAGCGCAGGCTGCCATCGGCATGCAGCTGGATTTCATCCAGATCATCACCACTGAGCACCCGGTAACGGCCCTCAGCGGGTGATTGGGCAAGCAACAGCACGGGGCCAGCGGATGCTGCCGCCTGGGCAGCCGCTTCGTCGGCAGGGGTGTCGTGATCGTTATCAGCATCAGCCAGGCGGTATGCCTGCCGTTGGCCCCCGGAGAGCTCACCCTCCAGGGCCAGGAGACTGCGGCCCACACTGGCGATCAGGCGATCCAAGGCATCTGCGGATGGCTGGCCTGGCTGCCAGCTGCGTTGCTGCGCGGGTTCCAGCATGCGGTCATCCAGGGCCTGGATGGTCATGACAAAGCCATCGTCTTGGCGCGTCACCAGGGCCTGGAGATGGCTGCGGCGGGGAGTGCCATCGCTTTCCACCAGATAATCGGCGCTGACCAGGGCGGGAAAGCGGAGGGCGTCCATGGCGTCATCATTGCCGTTGGCGAATGCTGCCGCACTGGCGAGTCCCGCATAGTCGTGCAGATCCAACACCCGGTGGCGGGGGCCATGCAGCACGGCCTGCAACTGTGAGGGCGCGGCATCAGCAAGCGCCGCGCTTGGCGTATGGGCTGGGGCAGCGGATGGTGATGCCCCAGCAGCGCCGCCAAGACCATGCCAGCCCAGGCCCACCAGCGCACCCATGACCAACGCCACAGGCACCATTATCAGCGAGGCCTTCATGACTGATCTCCCACAGCATCCTGGTCATCGGACGGGGACGGTGCGGCATTGGCCACTTCCAGGCGCTGGTGAGCCGCTTCCGCGGCCCGCACCACCCCCGGATGGGCGTGGCTCAGAAAGCTCTGCACCAGCTGGGCATCGTCAGCATCCCCCAGGCGACCCAGGGAGTAGAGCGCCCCGCGCAAGGCCTCGACACCAGCGTCGTCGCGCGCCAACTCTTTTCTTGCCAGGGGCAATACATCCCGGCGGTTCCCTTCGCCAATAAGCGCCAAGCAGGTATGGCGCAGGGCATCGGGGGTGTCATCGCGCTGAAGGCGTTCGCTGATCACGGTTTCAATAAGGCCAGGCGGCACTTCCACCCCCGCATCCCCCAAACGAGCCAGATGTAAGAGGGCGGTACCGGCAAACTCCTCAGGGGCTTCGCTGGCGACTCGCGCCAAGGCCCCCATGGCGGCTGCGGGATCATCGGCAAAGGGCACGCTCATGGCCAAGAACTGCAGGCTATAATCCCGCCATACGGGGCCTTCTTCCTGGTCGTCATGCATGGCGGCAAAGAACTGCCACAGTGCGCCATCCTCAGCCCGCTGAATCAAGCGATTGGCAGCGTTATTCCGCACCACATCGATCACCCCCGCGTCGGCAACCACCGCCCGCAGGCCCTGGGCCTGTTCGCCGCGCAGGCGATCACCACGTGACAGGGCATCCACTGCCGAAAGTTGTTCCAGGGGCGGTAAGAATCGCAGCTCTGCCAGGGGGTAATCGTGCGCAGCACGCACCGGCCGTGGATCCCAGTGGGCATGGCCGTGGGGCTGCAGTACGGGCGCATCCGTTGGCGCAGACGATTGCGCAGCATCCTCGCCGCGGTCATTGAGGCCCAAAGGCGCGATCAACAGACTGCTGCCCACAAGCCCCACCACACCGGCAAGGCATGTCGCCACCAGAGTAGGGACTACCCGCTTGCGGGGAGATGTGTGCGGCGGCTGAGAAGTTGTGCCCGAAAGTATGTCGCAGTGCTTGCTCATTCGGGCGGAGCACAGTGGCAACCGCCGTGTGATATGCCATTATTATTTGACTGCGCGTACTTTACGGTGTGTCACACAAGTTGCGTCCCAGCCATCAAGAAGTGTTGAAAAACCCTTCTTGATATGTTTGCCCCTGACGATATTGGGCCCATATATATAATCTGTTTTTTACATCTTTTTAACAGTCCGCGATGCGGCCTATTATGCCTTAAACAGCTCAATTGCGTTAAATAGTTCACAGGGTTTTCCACTGCATTAACGGATTTTTTATACATCGGAAAGCAATGCACCGCAAACTACCTGTTGCAACAGATAAATGAGCCGCGGATTTACGCAAAACCATATCTTCGTCTGACTTTTCTGTGAGTGACTCTGGAATCGCTAGACCATTTTCGCCGATCCGCCATCGAATGACGCCCTTTGGCGCCCCCTCCAAGCAATGGCAACCCATGATAGCCGCGACATGCCCCCAAAGACAGTCCTGGGGCCCTGCTTGCTGGCCTGAGGGCAAGCAAAGGACATCGGTCACTTTGGCATTGCC
>REDP01000265.1 GCA_007693455.1 Planctomycetota bacterium
GAGCCACCGTTTATGGGCATATTATTCACAACAAGCACCGCGCCTCCGGCCTGCTTTTGAGTCTGCGCAACCCTTTCAGGGTTGATTTAAACGGCACGCACACCCAGGGTAGCGCCTGTGGCGCAACCCTGGGCTAGTATGCGAGGCCCCGTTGGGGCCTGTCGGTCGACCAGGGGTCGACCAAGCTTGGCCTTCAACACTCAACACGCGAAAACGCTTAATGCCATTGATCAGGAGATCGGCGGCCCCGGGGATAAGCTTTACGCCGCTGGGCAGGGGGTCTGCTTATCGGTTGTACGGTCCTGCTTGCTTTCACCATTACCTGCGGGAGGGCACGCAGTGGACGAGCAGGGGATTTCCTGGGCAACCATGATCATGGGCCTGGCTGGAGGCTTGGCGCTGTTTCTGCATGGGATGACCATGATGTCTACGGCTCTCAAAGCCATGGCTGGATCGCAGCTGAAAACCATCATGGCGCGGCTAACTGGTAATCGTTTGGCGGCGGTGGCTACGGGCTGCGTGGCTACGGCGGTGGTGCAGTCGTCGTCCATTACTACGGTGATTGCCATTGGCTTTGTCAGTGCTGGGATTATTTCACTGACCCAAGCCATTGGAGTGATTCTTGGCGCTGCCGTGGGGACTACGGTGACGGCACAAATCATTGCCTTTAAGGTCACCCATTATGCATTCCTCCTTATCGCCGGTGGTTTTATTGCCACTATGCTTCGAGGGCGGCCGACCGTTTCTCGGGTGGGCGCCATGGTTATGGGCTTGGGGGTTATTTTCTTAGGCTTGGATCTGATGTCGTCCCACATGGCTCCTCTACGGAGTCATCAACCCTTTTTGGATTTGATGGCGCGCATGGAAAACCCCCTCCTGGGGATTATTATTGGCGCCGTGTTTACCGCTTTGGTGCAATCGTCTTCGGCTACCTTGGGAGTGATTATTGCCCTCTCGGCACAGGGCTTGATCCCCCTCTACGCAGGTTTGGCATTGGTCTTTGGTGCCAATGTGGGCACTACGATTACTGCTATGCTGGCCACGATCGGACAACCGCGGGCTGCCTTGCATACGGCCTTATCGTATGTGGCCTTTAAACTGATTATGGTTCTTATATGGCTTCCTTTATTGGGTCCATTAGAGCAGTTTACGCGCGCCATTTCACCAACTGCCGAACATCTGGATGAGTCCGATCGCCTGGCCTACGAAGTGCCTCGGCAGGTCGCCAATGCACATACCATCATTAACCTGGGAACGGTGATTATTCTTCTGCCTTTTACAGGTGCTTTAGCCTGGGTGGTGATTCGCTTGAGCGGCCCAGGGCGACGGCAGGAAGAAGATGAAAATGTGGCTCCTGATCTCAATCCCATTCTGCTCGAACAGCCAACTTTGGCGGTTGATGCCACACGCCGTGAGGTGGTCCACTTGGGCGAACGAGTCGCGCGCCATCTTGAACAGAGCATGATTGCAATTATCGATGGCGGGGAGGCGCGCCTGCAGGCTCTGCGGCAAGAAGATGACCGCATTGACCGCCATCACGAAGCTTTGGTGGAATATGTGGAACGCCTCCTGCAACCAGAGCTGCCCCCCAAGACGGGGATGGAGGCCATGCATCTTCTAGAGGCCGCGGACTACCTGGAATCCATCGGCGATGTCATTGATAAAGACATGATTCCCTTGGGCCTACGCCGAGTAGAGCGGGATCTGCAGATCAGCGAAGAGACACAAACACGCATTCATGCCCTCTCAGAGGCAGTCGTACAGGTCCTGCGTGAGAGCTTGCGCGCCATTGCCAGCAATGACGAACAAGCCGCCGACAGCGTAAACGCCAGTAAGCCCGAGATCCGAGCCCTCGAACGGCAGGTGATTGAGCATCAGTTCCGCCGCCTCCAGGCCGATGCCGCCAAACGAGTAACCGCTTATACCATAGAGCGCGATATCACCGAAGCACTACGCCGTATTTACAGCCTTACCCGCCGCAGTGCCCGTGCTGGCTGCGGCAGTAGCGTTGTGCGCCGCTATGAAGAAGAAAATATTGCAGAAAACACCTGAAATCCCAACAATTTCTCCAGAGAATTACCCCCCGCTCGGCGTTCGCATACAATATTTTTGACCCCGAATACGTCCCTACACCACAAACGTGGTTGTGCTAGACACCAAGTGTCCAGCACAACCACGCTGGCGCGTAGCTTTGGTAACCTAGAAAAGTTCGCCAGGGTTGTCCTTTTCATGCAGCGGAATAAGGCGATAGCGCAAGTGATGCTCACCGGCGCTAATGCGGTATTCAGGCAGGGTTTCAGGGCCACAACTGCCGGTGCCCAAGCCACGCTGAGCCACATCTAAGGACAAAATGGGGCTGCTACTCCAGCTGAGATCGGTGGTATGACGGGCTGCGCTCACAACCGCATCGCTGAGAAAACTGGCCTTGCCTTCAATCAGACCCTGCGCCCGCACCAGGAGGCCACGCCCCTGTTCATTGCGTAATGCCAGCCAACGCAGGCCCATAATATTGCCATGCTCTTGAGGCATAATGTACGGCACATAACGCTGGCGCACGCTATCCTGATAACGGCCTTCGGGGCTACCGAGACAACGATCACGATAACTTTCCCCAGGCCCATGACCAAACCATTCCATCGCCTCCAAACCCGTAGCCAGATGGTAGGCCAGCCCCAAACGTGGAGGATCATCCCAGGCTGACGGTAACTGGTAGTGATGCTCGCAACTACACGAACCATCGGCATGCATAGTGATTTGGCGTTGCTCGCGTAAAGACGGAGCCGTGCGTAGACCACGATACTGGGAAACGATGGTAATAACAATGCCGCCCTGGGCGTCGGTTTCTACCCCCTGTAAACGATGATGGCCCTGGAGGCAATCCAAACCTTGCATGCACCAGCGGCGCAGAGGCTTGAGATGCTCCCCTTTGGGGGCGGGTTCGGCGTGATAATGCTTTGAGCGAATACCGTCATTTTGGATTGGCGCCCGCCACAGGGTACTCAACATAGGGCCATCAATCAGGGTCTGGCCGCGGTGCTGCCAGTAGAGACTACAGTCCTTGGCGTTGATAACCAATCGCGTCCACTCACCCACCACATCAATTCGCTGGCCACTGCGTTGAGATTGCAGGTTTTGTTGTGGGCGCTCTGGCGCAGACACAGGGGCATGGCTGGGGGTAAGCATGGGCCACTGCAGACAGATACTCGGCTGGTCGCCGCCAAGCAAAGTATCCTTACGACTATCCTGCCAGTGCAGGCGCAGGTGCACTTCGCAGCCCCGAGGAACACTGGGCAGTGCTGACATAATCTCGCGCACGGCTTCGTCGCCAGCTAATTCGGCTGGCATACCCTTCCAGGAAAGCAACTGACTGCCACCGGCTGGGATACGCAAACGCGGCAAGGCGCCCGAGGCTATCACCACACCATCGCAAAGGATACTATAGCGACCGCGTAAATGTCTGGTGTCGGTAAAGGCATACTCTGAATAGATGCGCACCACTCCCTCTGGGTCCACCACTTCGCCTTGCAAAGGTTGAAAGAGTCGCGCCACTTCTTGCATTGCTGGATGCGGCGTGCGGTCGGGCCACACTAAGCCATCACAGACAAAATCGGCGTCATTGGGGTGATCATCGAAATCGCCACCGTAGGCATAGTAACTTTCCCCATCACTCTTTTGCCGCAGCAAGCCATGGTCAATCCACTCCCATATAAAACCGCCCTGCAAGCCGTGATGAGCGCGAATCGCCTGCCAATAATCTGCCAAGGATCCGTTACTATTTCCCATGGCATGGGAGTATTCGGAGAGAATGAGGGGTCGCCAATCTTCATTGGTCTCCGCCCAATCCACCAAATCCTGAACACTGGGGTACATGGGACAGATAATATCGGTGGCAGTATGACCGCGATCCCAGTCGCTATTGGCGCGACAAATAGCCCCTTCGTAATGCAGCGGCCGTGATGGATCCACATGGCTGATCCACCCTGCCATGGCATCATGATTGGGGCCGTAGCCCGATTCATTGCCGAGCGACCAAGCAATAATACTGGGGTGATTACGGTCACGTAGCACCATGCGCATACCTCGGTCTAGAAAGGCTGCGGCAAAGCGAGGGTCGTGGGCCGTTCGCGCATAGGTGTGATGGGTTTCTATATTGGCTTCATCGATGACGAGAAATCCATGCTCGTCACAGAGATCAAGAAACAGCGGATCATTGGGATAATGACTACAGCGGATAGCATTAATGTGATGTGCCTTCATCACTCGCAGGTCTTCCTCCATGCTTGCGCGGTCGAGGACCTTACCAGTTATGGCGTGATGATCATGGCGGTTTACGCCCTTAATAAACACCATGCGGCCGTTAATCAGTAACTGCTTGTCGGCTATACTCACATTACGAAAGCCCATGCGCAGGCGCGTGGCTTCAACACAACGGCCTTGGGGATCGATCAGCTCAACGATGACTGTATATAATGCGGGATCCTCATGGCTCCACGGCCGCACCCGCTTGAGGGCGCAGGATAGGGAGGCGATGGGTTCGCGTGGGGCGTTGTGGGCGGTAAGACCCCAGGGAACCTCGGCCTGCCGAGCCCGCTTCCACACGGGCTTGCCGCGGGGGTCAAGGAGCTGCATCCGCGCCTGCCATCCTGGCCCACCAGCACCACCAAGGCGGAGCTCTGCGTCTAACGTGCCACTCCCAGTAGAGGGATCGTAATCACCACGGCAGGCACAGTCTTCAATAAAGGCGGGGCCAGTCGCGTAGATATACACCGAACGGTGAATACCATTCTGCCGCCAATGGTCCTGATCCTCAACATAGTTACTATCGCCAAATTTAATACACTGTAGCACCAGCGTATTATCACCAGCGTGCACCGCCGCACTCATGTCAAACTCACAGGCCACACGACAATCCTTGGCCATGCCTATGGCCTGTCCGTTCACCCACAAGGAGATGCAACTGGCTTCAATACCTGCAAAATGCAGCACTACGCGCCGCTTGGCCCAGGATTGGGGCAGGGCAAAGGTATGACGATAGATTCCCGTGGGATTGTCCTGGGGCACATGGGGCGAGTCTACGGGAGTAAAGGGCAGGCGCCAATTGGTATAATGGGGCCGATCAAAACCGTGCATGGTCCATAAACCCGGGACGGGCAGGTGTGCCCAGGAACGGTCATCGAAATCTGGCTCGAGGCATTCCTGCGGGGTAGCCTCAACCTGCGGAAACAAGGAGAAGCGCCACTGCCCATCCAGGCAACGCCGTTGCATGCGTCGGTCTTCCTGTGCCGCTGCAGCATCGGGATAGGGCCAGCAGGTTGCGCGTCCAGGCAAACGATTCACAGCAGTAAGTTCAGGGTGCTGCCAGGGACAGCAGGCGGAAAGGGCGGTTATACTCATAGGTTAGGTCAGTTTGGGAGAGGCTGACAAAGGCAAGGCCAAGATGAGCAAGTATCACCCACGGCGCATGTGGCGAAATACTTCTTGATGGCATCGGCCTACAACCATGGTCCACATATCTTATAGCACATCCATCTGAACCATTGGAGCAGATAATGACCACCCCTCAGGAAAGCACCGGAGACTATTTTCTTCGCCGTCTGACCCTCGCTGCATCGGTAACCCTCTGCAGTATCATTGCGATAAGCATTGTTTTATTGGCACTGGTCCCAGCATCCTTCGATCGCGTCTATGATGTGGCGCATGTCAAGGTAGCTGAAGATGACAACGCCGTATTGCATACTGCCCGCTCACTCACCGAAGGAATGCAGGAAGTGGCATCGCGTTTCGACCTTGAAGTAGACAAGGACCACATAGTAATTGATGAAATCAATCATGTTCCAGGAAAAATTGTGGGCCGGATGCGCAACACCTCCGAACATCCTGTCTACCATGTAACCCTATCAATTGTGGTGCGCGATAGCGAAGGCGCCCTCAAAGATGTTGCCTCCGAATCAGCACAGGGGTTTGGTTCTCTTGCGCCTGGCGGTGAAGGATACTTCTTCATCGAACGCGATGACGAGGACGACGAGGATGATGACATAAGCGTGACGGTAGTTGAGGCCAGCAAATCATTCCTTCGTCTCAACCGTCGCTAAGCAGAGGGCACCAGGGGCCTATCTCTCTCCATCCCTGGGTAAGGGACATGGCACCAGGCGCAGCAATACAGCGTGGGCTTGGCTTGGGGTGATGGGAATGCTGCGCCCATCACCACTCAGACACCAATCATCGTGCTCATTCCCTACGGCACTGACGCGCACCATTTCCCCTGGTATGAGATCCAAGCCACGCGCCTCAGGGCCCACTATGGCCACCTCGCCACAGTATCCTTCGCTTAAGTGGTCCAGGGGCACGGGTTCATCACTGTCGGTGGCCATCTGCGAGGGGATGCGCTTCCCGTGAGGATCACGAGTGGGATAGCCCAAAACCTGATCAAGATACTGCAAGGCCTCTGGGTGATGGATATGCTCAAGCATTTCGGCGCGGTCATGCAGATCTTTTTCGGGAATACCGACGCGGTGCAGAAAGCTTTCCCAGAGACGATGCGAACGACGCATGCGTTCTGCCCGACGATGACCAATGGGCGTCAGTGTCCACCCCTCGCCATGACTGATAATCGCACCTTGCTGAAGTAATTGTTGCAGGGCACGGCGCAGGAGACGGCGATCGTGACTAAGGTAATGCGTCAACTGGGGGAGACCTGCGCAATGCTCAGGACTACGGAGAAGGCTGCCGAGAATGTCTTCGCCCACTTCTTCTGGCACGCGGTTACGGGCAGTACGCCAGCTTGCTACTATCCCATGACGCGGAGCAAACACAAACACTACTGCAAATTGAGCCGTGGCGACCAGTACAATGGTAGCCCCGCCAGTGCTGTCGATCCACATACTCACATACAGGCCAATCACCACTGAAGAAATGGCAAACCCAGCCGCCAACAGCATCATCCGTGAAAGACGCTCACTCAAAAGGTAGGCACTAGCGGCAGGGGTAATCAATAAGCCGATCACCAGAATAACCCCAACAATGGTAACCGCCGACACCACCACCAAGGCCACCGCACCGGTCAGCAGCATATCCCACAACAACACCGGAATACCAATGGATGCAGCCATAACCGGATCAAAACTCACCGCCTGCAAGGAGCGAAAACCTATAATAATAAGACTTAAAACCAAGGCCGCAATGCCACCTACCATGAGTAAATCAGCATTGGAGACACCCAAAACATCGCCAATCATAAAATGCACAATATCAATATGAATGAGATGCTGCCAGAGGGACACCGCGACTACTCCCAAGGCAAAAATGCCGGTATACATAATGCCGATGGCGGTGTCGTCCTTGAGACGGCCACGGCCTGCAACCACGCGTACCAGAACTACGGTCAAGAGACCTGCCAGAAGCGCCCCCATGAGCATTGCTGGGGCGTGTGCTACCCCTCCAAAGCCTACACGCAAAATGAGATAGGCCGCGGCCACGCCAGCGGTCATGGCATGGGCAATAGCATCGCCCAAAAAAGCCATGCGCCGCAGTACCACCAGACAGCCCACCACCGAGCAAGTGACCGCCACCAAACAGCCAGCTAATAGGGCCTTGATAAAAAAACGTTGCTCTAGGGGTTCAAGCAAAAGATGATGAAGCAATTCAAGCATCCTCATCTCCAACTGGCGACGGCGTGGCAGAAGGTTCCTGACTCAGCGATGCAATCAGGGCAGCAACCCGCCCCCCGTACACCTCTTCAAGAAGATCACGCTGCAACACGGTGGCCGGTGGCCCATAGGCAATTACTCGCTGCTTGAGCAAAAGGAGGCGGTCAAAATAGGCCGCCGCAGTGCTCAGATCATGGTGCACCACAAGCAGGGTGCGCCCAGAATCACGAACCCGACGCAGAATACCAATAATGGACTCTTCGGTACGCACATCAACGCCCGCCAAGGGCTCATCAAGGAGTAAGATCTCTGCTCCTTGGGCCAAGGCTCGAGCCAAAAAGACGCGCTGCTGCTGTCCACCCGAAAGCATACCTACTTGGCGGTGGGTGTAATCGCTCATGTCCACCAGTTGCAAGGCCTCGGCAGCGGCTTGCTCATCACTGGCGTGCAATTGGCGCCAAAAGGGATGGCGGCCGTATCGACCCATTCGCACCACCTCGCCCACGGTAATGGGGAAATCCCAATCTACTTGTGAGCGCTGGGGCACATAGGCAATATGCCCAACATGCTTACCTGGGGCGTGGCCGGCAATCAGCACCCGGCCCAGATCGGGCTCCAAGATGCCCAACAACACTTTGATGAGGGTTGTTTTCCCCGCGCCATTGGGACCAATAATACCTACCATCTGCCCAGCACCAATGGTCACCGAGCAATCCAGAAGAACAGGAACGGTGCCGTAGCCAATAGTGACGTGCTCTACCCGCACCGCCGCAGGATTAGCGTCCACGCTGACGCTCCAGGCGGGCAATATCCACTTCCCATGATACCGACAGGGGTTTACCCGATTCGATCCACCATGCATCCTCGGCCATTACTTCATCATCACGTAGCAAGCGCACGCGCAGGGCTCCCGCCTGCTGTCCAGTTTTGGGAAGGGCGTGGAGGGTAATGCGCTGAGGTCGTAGGCGTAGGGTAGGAAGTGCCTGTTCTCCCCGCTGGTGCGCCGCCCATTGTGACCACTGCCAACGCTGGCCATCAAGACTGATGCGCAGGGCTGCCTCTTCATCCATGGCGAAAGGGTCAGCCGCCAGAGCCACACTGCTCTCCCATTGCACGGCCCAATCGCCAGGGGCACTCGGCACAGAAATCGCAGGCGTGCCAGCACCACGTGTGGGTTTCCAGCTTATAAAAGCCAGCGGAAGTCCCAAACACAGCACCCATATAAGCAGCACAGCCAACCAGCGCATGCGCACCTCCCTTAGATATCCATAATGGATCGGGATATGCCATGACAAGCTACGGCGATGGCCACTGTAGAGGGCGCGCAAAGCTTGCCCCCAATAGGGGTAGGGATGGCCCCTCTCGGGGCCAATGGCATTAAGCATCTTCTATAACTTCTTGCAGGTAATTTGTTTTGGACTGGTATTACGGGTAAAATAACGCTTGACGTCCTCTGACGGCCCAGATTTCGGCCTTCATGAGCACCC
>REDP01000187.1 GCA_007693455.1 Planctomycetota bacterium
GTGCCGCACCATTCGTGACTGCTCATGAGATAGCGCTGGGGCAGGCCGTGACGGCGATCAAGGAGGGCGGTCATGGACTGGCTATAGGGATAGGTGCCGGTGTGAAAACTGCGTTGCAGGTGCGCCTTGATGACCGGAGTGCCGCTTTCATCCACGCTTTTTACCGCCCGCTGGGGGTCCATATATTCGCGCACAGCAATCAGGGCGCCGGCACCTTCCCAGGTCTCGCCATAGCGACGCTGACGCAGGGTGTATTCCGCCACCTCGGCCATGCCATCCTCCCACCACTGGTGATTCCAAAAGGGGGATGGCAAGCGCAGCCCGGCTTGCGCACCCAGCTCCGCGGCGGTTACTTTTGCTGGCGGGGGCTCCACAATTTCTTGGGCGAAAAGGGAAATGAACGTGAGCGCGATCAAGGTAAGCGAAAGTGCGGCTGAGCTGAAGATGGAATGTGGCATGATTGGCTCTCACAGACAACGGAGGTGATCGTGGATATCCCTGGCTGAGGATCTTATCTTGAGAGTACGCAGCAGCGGGGCTTGGCATTAGCCGTTCTGTGTGGGGCTTCTGCTACTGATGTGCTTGCATGGCGGAGGTGGTTGCAATGAGTGGTCCCTTTGGGCATAGGACCGCAGCTATTCCCCTGCTGGCTGTTCTATTGGTGTTATCTCAGGGAGCATAGCGGGTTGGCTCAGGTGCCAGCGATACCACCAGGCGCAGCCAATAAAGAGGGTGGCGAAGATAATGACCAGGGTCCAGCGCTGCCAGCGATACACGCCGTAGGGGTCGGTGCCCACCCGCCGACTGCCGGGGGGGAGGCGTTTGCGTTGGGTGAGTACTTGGCCCAGGGGCCGGGTAATGTGTACTCGGCCATTGATTGCCCAGCCGCAGCCTTCGAGCAGGGGGCCGAGCGTGCGGCTGCGTAGTTTGAGCCAGGCGAGGACCATCGCCGGTCCCGAGACCACCATCATAATGCCCAGTAAGGCCAGGGGGATTTGCCACCAGGCCAGGCGCGAAAATGCCGCGAGCATACTGCCCATGGCCCCGCCGATAGCGCCGATAGCCAGGCCGATGGCGGCAAAGATGCCGACAAAGCGGGCGATATCGAAGGGGGTTCTGGCAGTGGTGGCTGGGCGTTCGCCATCGGCAATGAGGCTTCCTATGCCGGCGCCCAAGGTCTCGTCCACATGATCCTGTTTGGCGGAAGCCAAGCGTTCGGCTTGAGTTTCAATAAAATTGGCCAGTTTGCGCCAGGGACTCCAGAAGGCCTGACGAATATTAATTGGTGCTTCAACGATGCGAATCACCGTGGCATCCCAGTCGCGTCCCTGGCGATCGTAATAAATGCCACCACGGCCGGGCATGAGCTGACTCAAATCGCCCCGGGTGAGGACCGCGGCAATAGTCATTGGTGTTTGTCCGGCGCGTTGGCAGCGGCAATACACCACACAGCAACGCGAGAGGGCGGCAAAGGGGGCATGCAGATCAGGATTATCAATTTCCAGTACCAGATTGGCTCGCCGCTGATCAAGATAGAGGTAGCCCGCCTGGAAGAGGGCCTGCCGATCCAGGCGATAGAATTCATCGAAGTTGACAAAGTTACGCAGCAGGCGGGCCAGGTCCCGGCGATAGCGCAGCAGGCGATCCACATCGGCGATGCCATCCACCTCGTCGGCCACGGCCAGATCTTCGCCAATTAATTGCTGAATCTGGGTGAGTTCGTCGCTGTCGAGCAGCGCCCGAATGCGGATAATCCCCAGCTGCTCCACCGCCGGGGCGGCCTTGGCTTGGGACCAGCGCCAGTGGGGCTCCAGGCGGGTGCAGATCTGCTGCCAGGTGTCCTGATGCAAAACGCTGATGTCCCCCGCCAGGGCCGAGCACACGCTACGCCGAAAATGCTGGATGGCCTCGCTCCAGGCAGGATTGAGTACCTCGTCCAGGCGCAGCGTGCCACTGCCATCGGGAGCCTGCAGGGGCAGCTCCGCCACCTCGGGGGGCAGGGTGGCGAGTTCCTGCCCAGCCAATTTGTGCCAATTGGCCGCACCCTGGCCCAGCACTGCTTGGGCGCTGGGGTCGTAGGCGCTGAGTCGACAACGGGAAAAAAAGTCGTCGATCTTATGGCGCACCGCCATCCACGCGGCCACTGCCTGGGGCGTGTCATCGCCCAGCGGCAGGAGTTCCCGGGCACTCTCGGTGCCGTCTTCGGCACCGCGCCACCACTGGTCAAAAGCCTGCAGGTCGGCGTGAAAGCGGGTAACCGTGGCGCTGTCCACGCCTTTATTGCCGCTGCGATCAATCACCCCGCCATAACAGCGGAGCATATCCTCAATGGCGCTTATGACTTCGGGATGGTCGCTGGCGCTGGTGGTCACCACCCCATCGCCGTTAAAGCGGGCCGCCGAGAGGATACGGAGCAGATCACCGCTGTCCTCAATGCCCACGCTGTCTTGCTTACTCGTATCGAGATCGGCAAGAATCCGCCGGGCCGAGCGCACCAGACGCGCCCCGCTTTCGTGGCTGTCGTCAATCGCCTCCAAGGGGAGACGGTCGCCGGGGGTAAAGATCACCCCGGGATCACGCAGGTGCTCACAAACATACTGCACCGCCGCGAGAATTTCCGGCACACGAATACCCCGGTCGCCATCGCGATCGATGAGTTCCAGGGTGCGCTGGTCCATGTCCAGGCCATGCAGCGGACAGACCAGGGCCACCCACACCGTATAATCAAGCTTGGGCAGGGCGTTGAGATCAGCAGCGCCGAGGAAGCGCACTTGATCCAGGGTGCCCATACGGCTCATATGCCAGCGATGCGTCATGGCGTTTCCACGGGGCAGTGATTTGCCGAGGTCATAATCGTGGCAGCGTACGCCGGGACAATACCCGAAGTACTACCGTTTATCATTTGCCATCATTCGGCGCCATGAAACATGCTTTGCACCCGACTCAACCAGCACCGTCAGCCCTGGAGGGCGCGGCGATGCCACTCCATGGGGGTGGCGCCGGTGTGGCGGCGAAACCAGCGGGCGAAGCTGCTCAGGCCGCTAAAGCCAATGCTGGCGGCGATGTGGGGGAGATTGGGTTCGGCGCTGCCCAGACAGGCCATGGCGTAGTTGAGCCGGGCGCGATCCAGCAGGGCCCCTGGCGCTTCGCCGCGCTGCTGTTTATAGAGCCGGGCAAAGGCACTGCGTTCCATCCCCGCGGCGGCGGCCATATCGCTGGTGGTCCAGGTATTCAGGCGCGAGACGAGTAATTCTTCGGCCAAGAGAATACGCGGGTCGATGGCTGCGCTACTGGGCCGCACCGGGAGTTCACTGGGCCGCTGATCGTGGAGGTGGTGCTCAACGATATGAGTGATGAGCAGGTGCAGCAGGCCATTGGCGCGCAGGCGACGCAGATCATCCAGCCACCACAGGGCGAGGATGGGCTGCATGTGCTGGGCCACCTGAGGGGCAAAGCTTGGCTTGAGGATTAAAGGAATATCCACATCCCACACCCTGCGCGGGTCTGGCTGCGCATTGCCGAGGCAGACGCGAAAAATAATAGTGTTTTCCCGGGTCTGCACCCCGCGTTCAATGTGCTGGGCCGTTCCCGGCGGCAGAAATAAAACCGTGCCGGGTCCGGCTCGGCGCTGGCTGAGGCCCAATGCTTTGCCCAGGGCATACGAACCATCGACGATATGCAGCAGACGGTAGAACTCAAAACCCCCGCCCATGGGCCCCGGCGGCCGCGCCCGGCGGTCTTCCCAGCCGGTATGAATCTGCACGCTGTAGGGGAGATCTTTCCAGGGCATGGAGATGGCCATGTCATGAAGATACCCTGCATTTGCTGCCGCCAATCAATAACCGCTAGTCATCAGATGATTGAAGCTGGGGTAGGGCCAGGTGGAGGTCGGCAAAGCTGCGCACGGTGATCAGGCGTTCGGCGCTGCGGGTGACGGGGTCGTCCGTATGGCTGGCGCCGCCGCGGGGGTAGGACCAGCGTAGTTGTGCGCTGCCGCTAATGCGGGGGCGCTCGAGCGCGTCGTAATCGCGGGCGAAAAACCAGCCGTCGGTGCCCACGGTGAGTAGCGTCGCGCCGGCTTCATAGCGGCTGCGCAACCAGTTCAGGCGTTGCTGGTCACGGGCAGCTTGTTCTGGCAGCCAGTCAGCATCTTCCCCTTGGCGGGCATTGTCGCGCAGGGCTGGGTGAAAGCCGCCGGGGGCGATAATCAGGGCATTATCGCTGAGGGCGAGGCGCTCATCGCCATAGCTGGCGGTGACTTCCAGGGGCAGGCCATTGGTCCCGCGCAGCCAGCCGGCTTGCGAGCCGATAATCATCACCTCATGGCCCAGGGCGCGTAGCTGCATGAGCATGGCGGCGGCCACGGCATCATCAAAGCCTTCGCGTAGGGCCAGGGCGGCGGTGGCCACAGGCTGACCAGCAGCGGCTTCGCCAGCGGGGTGCTGCCCCACGGCCGCCACCGCGGCCCCAACGGCGGGCAGGGCAGCAAGGGCGTTAGGGAAATCGGCCACGGCAGCATCGGCGCTGAGATCATCGCGACCCAGATGCGTGCGCACGGCTGCCCATTCTTCACCCAGCTCCTCGGCGGCGGGGAGAACCAGGGTGAGGGCGAAGCTTTCATCCGTGGGCAGGCGGTCGGCCTCATTGATCACGGAGACGCGATGGCCGAGGCTGCGCAGGCTGGACTCCAATAGCCAGCGCTCGTGGCCGGACCAATGGGGGGCAACGATCAAGGCGCTGCCAGGAGGTGGTAAATCGGGTCCGCCGCTCACCGCTGCCAGATGGCGAATGGTGGCGCGGGCAAAGGCGGGGGTATCGTTGGGGTAGCGGGCGGTGATCAGATTGCGGTCGATTACTACCTGTTGATCCATATAGGCGCCGCGGCGCCCGGAGATCCAAGCATCGGGCAGTTCATCGGCAATGGTGCGCAAACCTGCCCAGGTGCGGTCGTGTAGGCGGTCAGCACGTAGCAGCAGTCGCGGGCCGTGGCAAATAGCTGAGACCGGTTTGCCCGCCTCCATAAAGGCATTGACGATAGCTATCGCAGCGGGTTCGTTCTCGAGAAAACCAGGGCTATAGCCACCGGGGATGAACAGGCTGACATAGCCCTCTGGACTGCCAAACTCGGCGAGGCTGATATCTGCAGGTACGTCGCGGCCCCGGGGATCTTCTTCTCGATCACGGCGCAGAAACGCGGTTTGTCCATCGGCAGTGGCGATCACCACCCCATAGCCCGCCGCCAGCAGGGGGCCCACGGTGCCGTAGTGCTCTTGGCGGTTAAAGCCTTCGGCCAGTAGTACCAGGACTTTGTGTTCGCTGGCTTGGGCCAGGGAGGTGAGGGCGTATAAACTGAGGGTGATCATCAGTAGGCAGGGGCGTAACATGGGAACTCCTTACAAGATATTTCTGGCAGCCATTATTATTCTGCGGCCGCAAACCAACCCAATTCGCGCAAGGCCTGGAAGGTGGCGCGGGCGGTGACAATTTCACCACCCGGGGCTAGGTGAACGCGGTCCTGATGGTTGACCAGGGGGCGATGACTGCCGTAGTGCTCGGCGGCGGCGTCAAAGTGGGGCTGCAGGGCGACACTGGGAATCTCCAGCTCGGCGCTGATCTCGGCAATGAGCTCGTTATTATCCACTAAATGAGTCCAGCCAGTGGTGCCTTCCTCGCCATCGGCAAAGAGTCCGGCGTATTGCAGGGTGATCACCTGCAGCTCGGCTTCTTTCATGGCGCCCAACATGCTGCGCAGATTGGCGGCGGTTTCCTCAGTGGGAACCCGTCCACCCGCATCATTGCCGCCAATAAGTACCACCACCAAATCCGGCTGGCGGTCGATCACCTCTTCCTGGAAACGATTGATGGCACCAGGACGATCGCCGCGCTTGGCGGTGGCATCACCGGCATAGCCCGCATTGCTCACCTGCACGCTGCGGCCGCTATGGGCCTCGAGCATCAGGCCTAAAAGATCAATCCACTTCATATAGTGCTGGTGATAGGCTTCGCCAGGACGGTTGCCGGTAATGCTATCGCCAAAGGCGATAATATGCAGCGGGGGCTGTGCATCGTCCGCGGCCCGCAATTGCGCAGCGGCGATAATCAGCAGGAGGGGAATGAGGAGCAGGTGACGCATGGTGAATCGATCCTTGTTGAATAATTACTGGGGATAACGGTAGGGCTCATCGACCACACTGGAAGAGCGCTCACGCTCATCCTTGAGTGGTGCCTGGCGCAGGCCAAAGCGGGCGCTGAGCTGTTCGCCCTGGACGCGGTAGGTATGGTGGGCCTGCACTGCGGAGAGATCCGCGGCGCTGTGGTCGCTGAGGATGGCTTGAGCGCGCACGCCAGCGGGCACTGCTACCGCAGAAAAGGCAAACCACACGCCCTGAGCATCATCGCCAAAGGGCAGCCACAGCATGCCCTGATCATCGGGCAAAACCCAGGAGCGCTGCATGCTGGGCAGGGCGGCGAGATATTCGGCACTCAGCCGGGAAAATTCGGGGATCACCTCGGTGCGTTCATTGGGCGCCAGCCAGGCCTTATTGGCCATAAAGCGGAAGCTCATGGTGCGGTGCTGTTCGGGGCTATAGCGATTTTGCGCATCGTGGCGGTGCCACTTCGTGGTATAGCGGAAGAAGGGGTAGGCATCTTCCCAGCCGCTGACTTCAATGCTGCAGCTCAAGCCGGGGAAGGTATGGCTCTCGGCCATGAGGTGGATGCCCTCCCGCGACCACTGGGCCACCAAGGGCCACCAGCGCGCCTGCATCGGCGCGCCGCTGCCGTCGCCCCAATGCAGTTGACTCAAATACATATTTTGCCAACTATCGCACCATAAACCCTGCATGCCTAATTCATCGCGCACGCTGAGTAAGCGACTGGTCAAACCCGCTTCCACCCCTGGGGCATAGAGGTTATGAGCAACCAGCGGTGGATAGCCGTGGGAGTGATCATTGCCCGGTATATTCATCCCCCAGTGAGCGGGATTGCGGCCGACTTCTTCGGCAAAGGGCCCATCCTGGCGCACCATGCCACCGAGATAGATGTGGTAGGTCATGCCTAATTCACGGGCTTGCTCTTGAAAGCGCCGCCACTCAGCACGCACATCATCGGTAATCACCCAGTCAAAGACCCGGTTGCTATTACCAAAGGGCGCGGGGCGGGTGTGGGTGGCGGGCTTGTGAGGGCCATTGCGGTGCTGCTCGGTGTACCAACCGGGGGTATGGGTGATGACTGTGCGCACCCCGGCATCATACCATTGCTGAATCCCTTCTTCCGCCTTCCAGCGATAATATTCCGGCCGCCCGGTTTCGTGCAGCCAGCCCACCGCCGGCAGCGGTGCCACCTGCACAAAGCCCAAATCTTCCGCCACCCAATCGCGCACCTGGCCTGCCACCTCCTGCCAACGGCTCACCATTTCGTGGCGCGGGGTATGGCTGCCCATATCCAAGGCGAGAAAATATTGCGGCTGGGTGCTGGCCTGGGCGCTATTGGCAAACCAGTATTCATCGGTCTGGGATAATTGCTGATCGCCAGGAAAAATTTCCGTGAGTGCGCGTAGGGCTCCCTGTTGGCGGTGGAAACTGGTGAGGGCCAGGCCATCGCGCCATTGGAAGTCGATAAAGTCGGTGCCGCCGCCCCGGGCCATTTTGGAAATCCAGGCCCCCAGTCGGTGCTGTAAAGTATAGCCGCGGTCGCTTAAATCCGCCGCCTCGGCATCGGGAATAATCGGCGACACCAGAGGCAGGCCGCCAGCCGCCCCGGGTAAAATCTCAGTGGTAGTCCAGGCCTGGGCCACGCCCTCGCCGTCTTCCTGGGCTGTGAGGGTTTGTTCAATACCACCGAGACCGCGGTAGCGCATATTCACCACCGTGATCCCAGCCGCCCTCCCTCCCACTTCCCAGGTGCCGACCTGGCGCAGCACATTCACCTGATGGGGCTCCTCCAGCTGCAGCTCATAATGCTGCCGCCAGCCCTGCCAGGGCCAGCCAGCGAGCACCTGCTCGACAGGTGTGAACACCCACAGCAGAGTGCCACCCCGCTGCAGCTTATCGCCGTGGCGCTCTAAACCCTCTATGCGCGCCCGGAGACTTTCCACCCGGCAGCTTTCGGCAGGGAGACGCAAATGGGCAAAGGCATAATAATCGCGGTGGATGGCGGGCTGTTCGGCGGCGCGCTGGGCAAGGGCCGCGCGCAGGGTACGCACCGCCTCGGATCCCGGCAGCGCCTGCTCTACCAGGGCATCTTCTTCGGCGTGAATCAGTTGCCGGCCCAAGTCCGCCAAGCGCCGCAAGGCCCCCAGGGCTTCGTGAGAACCGGCAGGCCACTCTTCCCGGCGTTGTTGGCTGCGGGCTATCTGGCCCTGGAGTCGCTGCACCGCCGCGTGGCCATCAAGGCGATCGCGATGGGCTTTTCGTAGATCCGCCACCTGCTGTTGCAGGTCTTGGATAGCGGGCGTGGCACCCTCACCCTGGGCCCATTCTTGATCAGGGGTCATAATAAATTCGTCGGCCCACAGCCCTCTCAGATCACCCCCATACAGCTGCAGATGCAGGGCAATGGATCCGTCCTCGCGCTGCTCCACCCGCTGCAGGCGCAGAAAGGGCCACAGTCCCCGCTGCCCATATTCTTGGGCAATGAGTGGGCGCAGCACGGTTTGCTTGCTGCGCAAGTCGTGGCCCTGCATGGCAGCACCCTGCAATCCCAGCAGCCAGTCGCCGTGCAGGGCAAAGTCCAGCACCACGGCCGCCGACAGGTGTACGCGCAAAGCATGCTCATGACGTTCCACCGTGGACTGTTCACTGGCAGAAAGTATGGATACAGACATGGCAAGCCCCACGATCAGCAAACAATAGGACGCGCGCGGGTATCGCGGCATCAAGATGGGTTGGGATACATTCATACTCTTGTTCTTTTTACGAAGATCTGAAGAGGGTGCTGCCACTGCTAATTGTGCTGAGATGTGCCGTTTGGTGCAGGATGAGCCGAGGGCGCTGTATTGTTGGGGCTTGCCCCGGGATCGTCGATCTCCCGATCGGCCTGCAAAAACGACCTGAATAGGGCGCTTTTTGCGTTAAAAGCATGCACCGTGAAGCGGAAATTCCTTACCCAAGGCGAGCTTTAAGCCGCCCTGTGGGGGTTTGCCAGTTGGGAGCTTGCCAGCGGCTTATGTCCTGCAAGTATGCCGTCTATGATGATCCACTGCTCTCTGAAGCCAGACGACACCGCCGCTGATCAAACTGCTTCCATCCAACAGGCCATTGATCACGTCCACGAACAGGGGGGCGGCATCGTAGCCATTCCCCCAGGCCGCTGGACTAGCGGCACCGTGTATCTGCGTTCGAAGGTGGAGTTGCATTTAGAGCGTGGGGCCGAGTTGCGGGCAACTGCTGAAGAAGACCTGTTTCCCGTATTGTGCGCCACGCCATATGGCAACTTACCAGGAGTGATTCGCGCCCTGGTTGTTGCTGATCGGGTGCACGATATAGCGATCACAGGTGCAGGAGTTTTGCACGGCAATGGCGATAGCGAACTGTGGGGCGATGATGTCCTTAAGGAGGAGAATAACTTTCGCCCAGCATTGCTCTTTATGCGTGATTGCCGACAAATATTATTGCGTGATATCCGTCTGCACTACAGCGCATTCTGGACCTGTCATCTCCTGCGCTGCGAAGATGTGCTGATTGACGCCATCGACCTGCGCACCCACCATCGGCGAATTAATACCGATGGCATTGATCCCGATGGTTGCCGCAATGTACGTATTCGCGGCTGTACCATTGATTCCACCGATGATGCCATTTGTCTCAAGAGCACCGAAGGTGATGTATGCGAAGACATCATAGTAAGCGACTGCGTGCTTACCAGCCGCTGCTGTGCCCTCAAGATCGGCACCGAGGGAGTGGGAACTATTCGACGAGTGCTCATGCATCACTGTCTCATTCGTGGTTCGACCATGGGAGTAGCGCTCTACCAGAAAGATGGTTCTACCTACGAAGATATTAGCGTCGTTGACTGCACCATGGTCTGTAATGACCATTTTCCGGTGTTTATCGATGTCACCCCGCGTGATTATCGCTCGCCCACCGTGGGTCGTATTCGCCGTGTGTTATTGGCCGATCTTCGCGTGTTTGGTCCGGGGCGTTGTTATTTGCGTGGTCACCCTGACTCGCCCCTGTCACAGATAACTATGCGCGGACTGCGTTGGCTGGTATCGGGGCCAGAGGAATGGGCCACCGCTCAGGCCCCAACTGGTGCTCGCCGAGTCAATCTGGATCCTGAGCGGATCGATGATGCCCAGAAACCCTACCATCTCTTGATCACCCATGCTCAGGACTGTCGTATTCAGGATGTATTTATCGATGAAGAACGCAGCGAAGGCGTCGGTGACCGTGGAGCGGTATGGGCGCGATCCTGTCAGGCAGTGAGCGTTGCGGTGGACCACCGCCTGCGATCTTCGCCGACTGGTCAGTGGTTGGCACAAGTCGACTGCACAGACTCCTCGTTTAATTTCGTGGAGCGTGAAGCATGCGATCAAAGCCATGCGCTTTCTCACGATACCTGACTCAGCGAACGGCCAAGGGACACCTTGCGATGACATACGTCATCGCAAATGTACACAAGCAGCATTACAAGCGGCGACGTCGTCCGTAAAATACGATACTCAGTACCGCCAGGATCAAGCCGATAACGGCGAGAATCTTAGCGATGTAAGCGGCATCGCCGGCAATACCACCGAAGCCGAATACAGCGGCGATGATGGCAATGATGAAGAAGATGATAGCCCATTGAAACATGAGTTTCCTTTCGTGGAAATCAGGGAGAGGGGGATTCCATCCCGCGTAGTACGTCGGCTAGTTTGGCTGTGACATTGAAGCCAGCTATGGGGTGAAGTACGCATGTGTACTTTAGGTAATGGTGGGTTGGTTGCCGCTTTCAATGATTCCCGCGCCAATGGCATAGCGGGTAAGGCCAGCGGTGTCGTGAATATCCAGTTTACTCATTACGTGTTCACGATGTTTTTCCACGGTTTTGATGCTAATGTCCAATATCTGGGCGGTTTGTTTATTGGCATGACCTTCGGCGATCAACTGCAGCACTTCGGCTTCTCTCGGAGTGAGACGGGCAAAACGTGCGGTAATCGGCTGGGAGGGCCGCCGCTTGGGATTCCCGCCAGTGGGCCGCCTTAGGATCTGGTCATCCTTTAGTTCATGGATACTGCGATAGAGAGTGGTTGCCGAGGTGTGTTTAAGAAGATATCCAGCGGCACCTACTTCGATGGCGCGTTGCACATATTCATCATCTACATGGGCCGTGAGAATGAGGATCTTAGCGTCGGGGTTTGTTTTGAGGATCTGACGCGTGGCTTCTAGGCCGTTGAGGATGGGCATGGCGATGTCCATAAGGATCACATCTGGTTGCAATTGCTCGGCCAAGATCACGGCCTGGTGTCCATCTTGAGCTTCGCCGATGACATCTATCGAGGGGTCAAGCTTAAGTAATTCCAGGAGACCCTGACGCACAATGGTATGGTCGTCAACCAGCAGTAGGGATAATTTTTTCATGGAGATCCAGTGGGAAAATTGTCATTCAGTGTTAAGGAGAGCTGAGTCTATGGTGGTGCTCAGCAGGGCTGTCGTGGGTATGATTGCGATAATCGTGGTGCCCACCTCTGGTTCGGCAATAATTTCAAACGTGCCGTTGAGCATTTCAATGCGTTCACGCATTCCTAATAAGCCGAGACGCTTACTATTGGGTGTATTGAGGACACGCTGCGATTGAAAAGATCGTCCGTTATCCTGAACTACCATGCGGATCGAATTTGCTACCTGGGTAATGCGAATTTCCATGCTGCTGGCACGGGCGTGACGCATAATATTAGCCAGGGCCTCTTGGGCGACACGATACAGGGTGGTGCGTTGTTCCATAGTGAGCTGCTCTGCCGCAGCGCAGACGGACACGGTGGCGTGAATTTTGCTACGCTGGGTTCGGGAGTGAATATGTGCCTGCAGGGCTGGAAGCAGTCCGAGATCGTCAAGGGCGGGAGGGCGTAATTTGCGGGCAAAACGGTGAACAATGCCAACCGATTTATGCACCAGGCGTTGCGCCTGAGCAATATGTTTATCCACGTCGGCGGAGTTCAGCTGTGCTTTGTGTTTGAGGGCGCTAAGTCGAATATTGATGCCCGCGAGAATTTGCCCGATGACATCGTGCAGTTCACGACTGATATGGCGACGTTCATCCTCTTGCGCAGTGATCAGTTGGCGTGAGAGGCGGCGCATTTGTTCTTGCAGTTGTTCGGCTTCAATGCGGACTTCGCGGCCCTGTTGTTCACTGCGCGTCAGCGAAGACTCGGCTTCTTTGAGTATTTCAACCCGCTTACTCAAGGCGACATTGTCACTGGTTAAGTCGATGGTGCGTCGACTCAGGGTGCTGAGCAAGGCGTGGAGTTGGGCGCTGAATCCAGCAGGTACTGATCCGCTATTGGGGGCCTCAAGTACCGAAGAGAATAAACTGCCAGCATCGCTGGTCATGGTGCGGCGCTGTTGGCTGCTGGAATGTGATGGTATTTCTTTTTGTAAAATCGTTTCATGCATAATCGCGAGATCCAATGACGACATTCCAGCAGCCATTATTTGTTCGGAGAGGCGCTGGGTTGCCTTGACGGTGGTGACGCTATTGGGAACCAAGCTGCGGCGAAGGAGTTGGCGATAGCGTCGTGTAATTTTGCTCGTGCTGCTGGTGCGTTTCATGATTCATGGTGCTCCATCAAGAGTAGTGCGCTCATTCGTCATAAAACGGTGGCCGCATTACCAGCCGCGTCCATTGGTTGGTGGCTGTGTTGTAAAAGTCTGTATGTATACTAGTAATCGGCAGGTGAGAGTCGCATAGAAAATTTAGTCGCCTTTTTGATCGTATTTGATTGGGCTTGATGCAGGAATTGCATATTGCGGTGTCTATTGTGAAAGAGGTTGATGAGTGGTGTATTTTGGCCTTTTTTTTCAAATGTACCCCATTGCCGTCAATACTGCAGTGGGGTAAAGCCCCCATCGTAGTACAAATGCGGAATCCTAGGATGCAGCCCTGCCCTGGGGACACTCCTTGGGGATCACGATAACCAGGAGCCTACCATGACTACTCACACTACCAACCACAATGAATCACTCGCCGCTAACGCCCGTGCTTTACTGGACGCCACGGCGGATGCTGTTGGTGATGGCCTTGCCGAAACACGTCAACGACTATCAGACACCTTGGATGCAGCCTTAGACGGTGGCGGCGATTTCTACGGACGAGTAAAGGAGCATGTTGTTGATGGTGCCAAATCCGTTGATGAGGCGGTGCATGTTCATCCCTACGTATCGGTTGCCATTAGTGCGGGAATCGGCGCCTTGGCTGGGCTGATCTTATCGCGCAGCATTTTCCGCTGTGCCAAGCATAGCTGAGGTTGATATGGAGCCATCAGGTGGAGCATCGCCAGGTCTCGCGGGAATTGCCCGTCGCATGATAAGACACATGCGCATAACAGGTCAAAACCGACTGGAACTGTTCAGTGTCGAAATTGAGGAGGGGCGTGATGAGGTGGTCTATCTGATTGGCCTCTGGGTGGGACTTATGGGGCTCGCTTTATTGGCCATGATGGCCTTAAGCGCTAGCCTCATTATTGCCTTATGGCCACTGGGCCCAGTGCTTATACTGGCAGTGCTCGGTCTATTGTATGCTTGCTTGGCAGTACTGACTGGAGTTGTATTGCGTACCCGCTGGCGGGCTTGGAAACTGTTCGAGGGTTCACTGGAGCAATTGCGTCGTGACCACGCGGCCATAAGTGGGAGTGCTGTATGATGAGTGATCTCCAGTGGCGTAAGCGCCTGTTAATTGCAGAGAGTGATCTCAATCGTGCCTATCTTACATCTGAAGTGTATCGCTGTCATCGCGCCTTTGCTGCTGTTGGCACGCGCAGTAAAACAATTATTTCCCTGACCAAGCTTGGCGTGGAATTGGCGTTGGCTGCATCATTCTCAGCCAAGTCATCACAGGGCCCGCAATCATCGCGCATATCCGCCAAGCGAATTTTTGGCGAGAGTGTTGTGGTGCTGCTATCGTGGTGTTTGTCTCCGCGGTCCCACCAAGAGTAGCCCTGTGTTAGGGGAATACCCCATAGCAGCCGCAGTATTGGACCCCTATGTTTTCTTTGCAGGTAAGTTGCCTGTACGGTCATCAGTCTCACTCAACGAATAATCTGGAATACCCATGAACACCACAATATTCTGCATCGCTTCAACGGAACACCAGGCACAGGACATTACCAAATCTTTGCGTACATCGGGTTTTTTGGGGAAAGATATCTCCTTGCTGTTTCCGGATCGTTTGGGGATTGAGGACTTTATTTCCACACCACACCCTCAGGATCAAGATGTTGCGCTTACGGGAGTTGCCGCGGGTGGCCTCATTGGTGGTACCCTCGGCTGGACGATTGCGGTTGGTGCGCTCGCTATTCCTGGAGTTGGGCCGTTTATTGCCGCAGGCCCTATTATGGCACTGCTCGCGGGGGCTGCAGTGGGAGCTACAGCAGGTGGTATTGCTGGCGCGCTGACGGGCATGGGGATGCTTGCCAGTGAAGCCAAGCGCTATGCGGACAAAGTTGAAGACGGTCATATTTTATTGGCTGTCGAAGCCAGGAATGTACCTGAAGTCGATACCGCAAAGCAGCTATTTCATCTCGGCCAAGCACAGGATATTGCATCCAATAGAGGGGTAGAGTCTGAGGAGCCCCGTCGTCAAACAAAGTGGGAACGATATGATGAGCAGGGGCGCAGCATCACCATGATAGGCGCATCGATGACGGGAATGGGCGCCAACTCACCACGAAACGCTGGTAAACACTTTTAAATCTCAAGGTTGATTGCAGGCATGGGCGCAGTGCTTTTATCACTTTGCAATCAAGGATGCCTAGTTCCCCATACCTCTGACATGGGGATATTATTGCCAACGATTCTCGTGGCATTTCCGATTCATAAATCAATCTCCATTGGTCGTTCAATGGTTCCTCCGTAAAAGAAAGGCACAATCTGCCATGAAATATCACATCCTTTTCACAGTGGCTTTAGCTGCGTCTGTTATCATCTTCACCGGCTGCAATCGTAGTCGAATCTCTGAATACCCAGATCAATCGGCTGACACGGTCCGACGTGTCGACGACATTCGTCATAATGCTCGCGATCAACACCACATGGTCGATCTTGAGTCTGTGCGAACTGCGAACAGGCTGAATTTTCGCGAGCAACAAATTCGCAATACCCATGCGGCGCTGCGGCAACAGCATGTAAATGAAGCGAATGCAGAGGCTACCGAGAGCGATGCCTGAGTTCGTGAAATTTTGATTCAGTCGAAACATGACAAGGATGTAATTGATGCCGAAGCAGTCGTTATGCTAAGGACCAGCTCTGGTGATAAGGCATCAGCAATACGTTCAGAGGCAACCCGTCAAAAGTCGGAGGTCGATAGTGTGGCTACGGCTCAGATTGCGCCGATTGCCAATGAGACAGCCCGCACGATGGCCGTACATATCCAGCGCGGTATCGAGATTGATCGGGATGAATCCCGTCAACTCAGCGCCCTGGAGCGTGAGCGCTCACAGGCCAATAACCAGGCCCGCGAGAAGAAGCTAGAAATTGACCAATGGCAGACGGATGAGTTAGCTAAGGTTGAACGAGATTCGAGCACAAGGGCTCAATAGGTAGTGGGCTTTTACATCGGGGGGTCTTTGTGTCTACGGGGCCATCGAACACGTTCGATTATATGTCCCCTTCGCCAGTCGACCCCCCGGGCCCCCCGCGAGCATCGGGGGGTCTTTGTGTCTACGGGGCCATCGAACACGTTCGATTATATGTCCCCTTCGCCAGTCGACCCCCCGGGCCCCCCGCGAGCATCGGGGGGTCTTTGTGTCTACGGGGCCATCGAACACGTTCGATTATATGTCCCCTTCGCCAGTCGACCCCCCGGGCCCCCCGCGAGCATCGGAGGGTCTTTGTGTTTTTGGGGATTGGTGTCATAGTTGCCGTAGCGTAATGAAAACTATGTAGGTACATCACACATTGCACGAGTGGTCACACTGAGGTCGCTGGGACAAAGACGGGAATCCTAATACTTATTAAATGGATGTAATGGACGAGTCTCGGCAGGGTAAGGCACAGCACGAAATCTTTCGCCCTCCGCCTTGGTGGCGGCGTTTACCGATGGGCTTGGCGCCCTTGATGGTGCTTTTGGTGGCAGTCTTAAGTTATCTTATACTGCTGACTATGCCGCCAGAGCGGGTTGAAGCTGACGTGGTGATGTGGACCTTTTCTCCCGATCATCACAATAGTTATCAGCGGGCCCTGCCAGCATTTCAGGAGCGTCATCCAGATCGCCAAGTGGCCACCTTGTTGGTGCATGATAGTGCGATCAACCAGCGCTTGAGTTCGGCTTTTTGGGCTGGGGTAAATGTGCCAGACTTGGTTGAAGTGGAAATCAGCCAAGTTGGGACCTTCTTCCGTGGGCCAGTGGAGCAAATCGGCTTTATTGATCTGCGCTCGCGCCTTGAGGAAGCGGGCATGCTCGAACGCATCCCTGCCAATCGTTTGGCGCCCTATACGCATCAAGGCCGCATTTTTGGCATTCCCCATGATGTCCACCCGGTGATGTTTGCCTATCGTGCAGATCTACTGGACCCTTTGCTCGAAGAAGCGGGCCTCACTATTGATGATTTAGATACCTGGGACGCCTATACTCAATTTGCTCGGGAATACGTACTGCCCACTGGCCGCTTTATGCTGCAGATGGAAGATGCCGCGGGCTATGGCTTTGAACCATATCTCTATCAGGCTGGAGGGGGGTATTTTAACGCCGATGGCGAAGTGACTATCGATGCCGATGTCGTCGTTGAGACCTTGCTGTGGTGGTTGCCGCTGGTGGCAGGGCCCGATGCCATCTGTGTAAACTATGGTAGTTGGGGACTGCCTTTTTTCCGCGGCTTGGAGGAAGGTCAGTACCTCATGGTTATTGCTCCAGACTGGCGTACGGGATCCATAGAGCGCAATCTCCCACAGTTATCGGGGAAAATGAAGCTGATGCCGCTGCCTGCCTTTGCCCCAGGGGGTCGTCGTACGTCGAGCTGGGGTGGAACCATGCTGGGAATTACCCGGGCTACTCCCGATCCTGATTTTGCTTTTGAGCTCGCCATGCATCTTTATGCCGATGTGGACATGCTCGAAGAAACGTTTCGCACGACCAATATCCTCCCAGCCGATCGTCAGGCTTGGACTCGCCC
Source organism: Planctomycetota bacterium (assembly GCA_007693455.1). GTDB lineage: Bacteria > Planctomycetota > UBA11346 > UBA11346 > UBA11346 > REDP01. The sequence goes on from REDP01000187.1 coordinate 17,306, forward strand.
TGCTTTTTCTGAGCCACGGGAATACTGGAGTGGTCAAGCCATCGGTAGCGAATATGCAGCATTGGCAGATGATCTCCCCATTCAAATAGGTCACCCCTACCTGGGTTTAGCGAAAGATAAACTCGGGGAGGTTGTGGTGTCGGCAGTTGCCCGCGCCCGCCGTCGAGGCATGGACGGCATGGAGGATTTCCTGCGTCAGCGCCTCGACGCGGCAGCAGACTATGTCCGTATTCAATTACGACGGGTGCCTGACTGGGAGGACCAGCCATGATAACCAAGTCCGTGGGGCCGCGTTACGCGCCGTATCTTTTCCTGCTTCCTTTCGCCATCGTTTTCCTCGTTTTTATTGCTTGGCCGCTTTTCCGTAGCCTGCTCATGTCGTTTACGATTACAGCAGGGCCTGGAGCATCGGTCTTTGTGGGGGCAGATAATTACCGATTCCTGCTTACCGATCCGGATTTTTGGCTGGCTACTCGCAATACTCTAACCTTTGCTTTTTTTACTATTGTACTGCAGATTCCCATTGCCTTAGGCCTTGCCCTGTTGCTGAACAGTAAAGGCATGTGGTTGCGTAATACTCTGCGTTTCGCCTTCTTCTCTCCACATCTCATGGGCTTGGTGTTTGCGGCCATTCTGTTTACCCTGCTCTTTGCCCCCTTATTTGGCTTGGTGAATATTGCTCTGCACAATGCCACTTCGTTCTTAGGTGACCATGCTTGGAGTCTTGAGACGCGTTGGCTTGGCGAAGCGCGATGGGTCATGCCAGCACTGATCTTGGTAAACCTGTGGCTGTATATTGGCTACAGTATGATCTACTTTCTCGCCGCGTTGCAGTCAGTAGACCGAGAATTGTACGAAGCGGCGCGTGTTGATGGAGCTGGCCCTATTGCTCGTTTTTGGCATGTCACTCTGCCGGGAATTCGTCATGTCCTGATTTTCGTGGTTGTACTTTCCACCATTGGCAGCTTTCAGCTATTTGAGTTGCCATATTTACTGCTCAACAATAGCTCTGGTCCCGAAGCCGCTGGCTTAACCTTGGTGATGTACTTGTATCAGAATGGATTTGTCAGTGGAGATTTAGGCTATGCCTCAGCTATCGGTTGGACCTTGGTTGTTCTGGTTCTGGCTATTACCCTGATCCAACTCTATCTCACTGGTAGTAAGAAGGGGGCTGAGTCATGAACAAAGTATCGTTGATGATTTTATGGCTTACCTTGGTGGCGATTGCCCTCATTTTCCTGGCTCCCTTACTGTACTTGCTGGCTGCTTCGGTGAAGCAGACTGAAGACTTTCATAGCTACGCTTTCTTTCCACCCATAGATCGCATCACTTTGGCTAATTTCGCCAGTTTATTTGGACAGATGGACTTTTTGCGCTTTTTGTTAAACAGTTTCTTTGTCACCTGTGCCACGGTGGTATTGCAGTTATTTATGGCAACCTTGGCTGGCTATGCTTTGGCATGCTACCACTTTCGTGGGCAAAAAATCATCATTATCGCCATGCTGGTATCGATGATGATTCCCGCTCCAGTGCTGTTGGCTCCCCTGTATGAACTGCTCTTCCATATGCGTCTCATCGACACCCACATGGGACTCATTGTGCCAGGATTGGTAAATGTCTTAGGGATCTTTCTCTTCCGCCAGTCGATGATGGGTATCCCTCGAGATTTAATTCAGGCCGCGCGCGTAGACGGTGCCTCGGAATTCGGAATTTATTGGCATGTGGCATTACCAGTGGTGCGGCCGATGATTGGGGCATTTACCTTGATCGCATTTATGGGTACATGGAATTCCTTTCTTTGGCCGCAGGTTGTGCTTCAGTCAACGGACCTCTTTACTCTGCCTATCGCTTTGAATCAGTTGGTAGGGCTCTATCACGATGACTACGGTGCTCTCATGGCGGGGACCCTGTTGGCTGTTTTACCAGTTATTGCCTTGTTCTTTATGCTCCAGCGTGAATTTATTAGTGGCCTCACCGAAGGTGCGGTTAAGGGGTAATTGTATGGCTTCCATATCTCTCAAGCAATTATGCAAGAATTATGATGGCAATGACCTTGCCGTTGATCACTTATCTCTTGATATAAAGGATGGGGAGTTTCTTGTTCTGGTGGGCCCTTCTGGATGTGGTAAATCCACAGCTTTGCGCATGGTCGCTGGGTTAGAAGACATCAGTGGTGGTGACCTTTTTATTGCCGACAAACGGGTTAATGACCTTACCCCTCGTCAGCGCAATATTGCCATGGTGTTCCAGAGTTACGCCCTGTACCCGAGTAAGACGGTCTATGATAACATAGCCTTCCCTTTACGTATGCAGGGCGGTATAAGTAAGGCTGATATGCATCAGCGGGTGATGGCGGTGGTGGAGTCCTTGGAGCTTGGTGAATATCTTGGTCGCCTTCCCAAGGCCATGTCGGGTGGTCAGCGTCAGCGCGTGGCCATGGCTCGGGCCTTGGTGCGTGAGCCCGTGGCATTTCTTATGGATGAACCCTTATCGAACCTTGATGCCAAATTACGGGTGCAGATGCGCAGCGAAATTCTCGAATTACAGCGCCGTACCCGCACCACTACCCTCTACGTTACCCACGACCAAGTAGAGGCCATGACCATGGGCGATCGAGTGGCGGTGCTTGATTACGGAGTGCTTCAGCAGGTAGCGCCACCCCAAGAGTTGTATCGGTATCCTGCAAATATCTTCGTTGCCACTTTTATCGGTTCACCCTCGATGACCCTATGGCAACCAACATGGCAACCGCATGAAGGCGATCTTGGCCTGCACCTTGTTGATCGCTTTGTGTCTATTCCCCGGGAGGTTTGCCAGCGCTGGGGTGGAGCCGAGGCCATGGCTCAGGCGGCACAGGTGGGCTTGCGACCTGAGCACTGGCGTCGCGCAAACACCCAAGATGGCTTGTCGGTGGAGGTGCTGAGTGTTGAGCATCTTGGCCATGAACAGCTCATTAGCTTTGCCTTGCCCCCGTCCGTAAATGCTGCTGACAACGCCAAGAGCGCACGCGGTCAAGCACGTCTGGATTCACAAATTCTTCATCACGTGGGCGAGCATGTGATGCTTCAGCCCGATCTCTCTCAACTCCATTGCTTTGATGTCCAAGGTAAGCGGTGTCCCGATGCCGAATGCACAACTGCCACCCCAGAGACGGTAGAGTCATGAGGATAAATCCCTGTCTCTCAATGACCGTCATTATCCTGTGTGCAGGATCTCCAGGCATCTTGGCAGATGAGGGGCATGAGCTTTTTCATATTCGTTACACCAATGGCGATGCAGCTGACACCCACCCTGATGTAATACCCTTATCCAGCAACCTCCCCAGCACCGGCGTGCGCGAACTTCCCCATCGCCAAACTACCGCATTGGTGCGTGATCTCACGGTGCAGCCCGAAGATGCCGATGGTGGTCTCAATATTGCTGCCAATGAAGTGGGCCAAGGGCTTAAGCGCACTTTTGCCCAAGGCGTGCCGGTGGATTGGGCTGAGCAGGCCCTGGTAATGCGCCTGCGGGTGTTTAGTGACGCGGCTTTGGCTGGTACCAATAGCATCGCCGTGCGTCTATGGGCACAAAATGGTTTTGGCCCCAATCAGCACCATGAACGCATGGAATTATCGGCGCATTTTAATGCCAATCCCCGTGGCGCTCGCCAAGTCTATCCCAATGCCTACCGGGTGCGTGATGGTTGGGAAACCTGGGCCATGCCCGAGGGTACCAATAGTCGCCGCGCTGGTATCTATTATCGCCTGGGGGCCGAGGGTCGACGGGATGAAATTCGCGGCGGCAATGCGGTGCCGCGCGGCCATTATTGGACCTGGGAGGGGTTAGATTGGCCCAAGGGTTGGGCATCTCCTTTGGGAGGTGGGTTGTATAATCCTGAGGATCTGCCTGCCGCCTTAGAAGGCTCTTACACCCTTACCGCGATATTCCGCCGCGATGCCGAGGCCGTGAGTGACCTTCCCTTTGCCTTTGCCACCGCCGTTGATGTGCAGGTCCCTGGTGGCGATGGTCGAGTGCACCTGGATACGCCCATGCCCGAGCGCATTCAAGAAGTGCGCTTGATCCTGCGTAGCGAAATTCCCAATCCCGAACACGGCTGGCCCGCCCAAATTACCCTGCCCGAGGGACAATCGCCGCAATTGGGGGTAGAGCAGGCCAGCGTACGCCTGCTTCCCCGCGCCGATGCGAATATGGACGGCTTGGTGGATGGCCGCGACTGGCAGCTCTTACGCGAACATTTTGGCCGTGAGGATGATGCCCTGCATTATCACGGCGATGCCATTGGCGATGGCCGAGTCAATCTTGATGACGCCTTTCTTATGGCCCGCCAATGGAGCAATGCCGATACCTGGAACGACCCCGACCCCAGTCAGTGGTGGGCCGAGATTGACGCCGCTGGTCACCTCCGTCTACACCTGCCCGCGGGTTCCCAAGTCCTGGCCTGGCAGCTTGTGGATGCCCCGGATGACTGGCAGCCGCCCCAGCTGTTGGGCGACGGCGCAGCCCGTGGTGCGGCAGGCGAAGCAAATCTCGTGGAGCCCTTGCGCATCGTTGAAGCCACTAGCCTCAACCTGGGTGTGATGCCAGAGTCGGTAGAGCGCTTACGTCTGCGCCTACAGACCCACCGCGGCCAGTCAGCGCTGACCCTGCTGTCTACCCGGCAGGGAGCGCCAGAGTAATCCTTGTCAGAAAGACCCAAAGAATTGGCTACCTTTAGGGTTCAAAGATTGCCGTAGGGCGTCCCATCCACAGTTCGCCAGGCTCAGGCCATCCAGCGGCATCGGCGGTACGAAATATGGTTACGCCATCTGGGAAATGATCGCTTCCAGAGACTTTTGGGGCATCGCCAAGGAATAAGATGCCTTGGAGGTTTTCACAGCCATCGAAAGTGTTTCCGCCGCTGAAGGCTTTGAAGTTTTCAGGAATAATAATTTGGACCAAGCTAGTGCAGTTTCGGAACGCTGATTGACTCATGCGTTCAAGGTTGCGAGGTAGGATAACTTCCTCTAAATTGGTGCAGTCGCGAAAACTATGTTGTGGTAGCTGCGTGATGCCATCTGGGATGACCATGCGTTGCAGGTTGGTGCAACCCATGAAATGTCGGCCTGCACGCACAAGCGAGTCAAGATTTTCTGGCAGTACTAATTCGGTGAGTTTCTCACAGCCACGAAAGGCTTGTTTGCCAATCCAAGTAACACTATCGGGTATATGAATGGCTTCAATGTTATCATTAAAACGAAAGGCTTCATCACGAATGCGTTCCACACCATCGGGTATGGTATAACTTCCACCACGGCCTTGGGGGAAATGCCGAAGTTCTTTCATGTCTCGGGTGAACCACACCCCATCTATACTGCGGAATTCGGGGTTGTCCTCATGGATGTGGAAGTTCATAATGCCACGATTGCGGCCAAATGCAGGCCGTGTAATGCTGGTCAAACTGGCTGGAATATAAACATCCGTCATCGAGTGATTGTCGCGGAATGCCTCTCTGCCGACAGAGGTAATGCCTTCAGGGAATGTAACGCTGGTGATCATGCGATCATGACCGCGTTGGCTGTGCCCCATAAAGGCCCGGCGGCCTACGCTGGTCACAGGGAAACTATCAATTTCACTGGGGAGAACGATGGCACCACCTGGGCCCTTATATCCCGTTATGGTGATAGTGTTATTTTCTATCTCGTAAACAAAGCCATTATATTCATTTGCTAGCAATGTTGGGAATAATCCCAAGAGTAGCATGAGTGGTGTGTAAAAAAGAGCCTGAGTAGCGTAGCCAAGGCCAGTATTGTTGCGCATAATGTTTTCCTCTGGGTAAGGTGATATATATAGTAGGCTGGCTTGACAGCGGAGAGGAGTCATCACTTGCCAAGTGGAGGTGTAGGAATGGCGTCCTCTCGATCAGCGAAATCTAGAGCTCCATCCACAAGATAGTAGGTGGCATTGCCGACTTGAATGCGGGTAGTATTACCATCTTGCTTGCTGGTGATGCTGGGGGAGTCACCGTTTTGTAAGGTGAGGACCACAAGAAATTCGTTACTGCCTTCAGCAAAGGCAAGGGTGCGGGTGCGAGTTTGGGCTCCGCGCGTAATGCGTCGAATGGTTTCGAAGCCACCAATGCTGATATTAAGTTCATCACTATTAAGGAAATGAGCCTGGAGCTGGGATTGATCACGAGTGATGGTAAAGCCAGCATCACTTATGCTGACACCTTCAGGGGCATCAACTTCTATGCGCTCCTCGTCAGTGCGACCACCTTCAGGGCGGTCTTCTGTGCGGCGATTATCCGTCTCTATGTGTAATGGCCAGGACCACAGAGGATTTTCAACGCCGTCTAAGCGATCATAGATAATCATAACCAAAGGTGCGCCAGCTTCGCCGCTATAGTCGGCCAGTATGGATCTCTGAGCACTCACATCGCTCGCTTCATCGGCAAATGCATCGGGGTAGAGGGTTCCGCTGCGATCGCGTAAGTCTTTAAGATCTCCCGCATCATCTCTTGCGCGGATGCGATAGACTTGGCTCAGGTCCATGTGGATGGTTCCTGAACCGTCGGCGTAGGTCTGCGAGCTGAGAATCTTCCCTAGACCACTGGTATTCTGTGCGGGATTGAGCGTTTGCACCACTGGTTGCTCATGCCGAGACCCCACATTGTGTTGGTTGACTCTGATGGGCATGGTCCATTTTTCGCCGAGACCACGCAGGGCAAAGGCGCCAGAGGTTCCACTTCCAGCACGGTTATGGTACTGTTGAGCAGTGAGTTGAAGGACGATGTCTTGATCTGGGCCGTGCCATCCATTGCGCAGAATCATAGTGCCAGCAACAGGGTCCATCCAAGTAGCAGGAAGGCTTTGGGATGGGTTGCGTGCTTCCATATCAAGCGGTTTGTTCAGGAAGGCGTACACAGGAATGCTATTGTAGCTGGCACCTGGATGACCTGCTTGAACTAATCGCTCTGCCTGTGGCAATGAGGGAACCTCAAGCGGATCATCAATCTGCTGCCAAAACCACAGGGCAAGCGGTTGAAATGTCGGGTCGATGGTGGGGAAATGGGTGGCAAGCAGGATTCCGCGATTGTCTCGCTGGTCATTGAAGGCAAGGGTACGGAAATCGGCGCGTCCCCAGAAGTCTTGGTGCATCTCCTCTCCATTATCGGCCAAAGAGTAGCCCATAAGTTTCTTGGGTAGCCAGAAGGACATGCCATTTTCAGGGGCCAAGGGTTTACCTGTGACCGTACGGAAAATGCTGGACATAATTGCTGGGCCCTCAAGAGCGAGGGTGTTTGAGGATCCAAGGTGGGATCCTGCAGTCGCAAAGGTGGTCTCTTCAAACTGACGGAACCAGGTGATGCCGTCGCGCAAAAGGGAACTTATTTCAGGATCAATTCCATCAAGAAATACCCAATCGGCCTTGCGCTGATTGTAAAAGAGCATGTCGCGCTCGTAGGCAGCATAGGCAGTGGCCTGCATTTCACGCACTTCTTCTTCGTCTACTGGGCGCAAGTGTGGTCGCACGAATACGCCTGCCCAAGGGTTGGGCCGGCCAATGGGCACGGCAAAGGTGAGACTATAGGTGCCGGCATCAAGCTGAAGAATCTCAGAATTGCCGACGCGTTGACCATTGATGTAGGCAATGGCAGCACCATGACCACTCTGGTAATGAAAGGTACCATCATTGTCGATCTGCAAGCGGGTGGCAAAGACATTCCAGGAGTCAAAAGTGGTGCCCGAGGCACGGTTGACACAGATGGCATGGTTATTGTCGGTGTACCTGTTGCGCTGAATTGCGTCAGTTTCACCCTCGCGCTCGATGATGGTCCAATCGTCTTGTTCGATCCCCATTGCATCAAGGCTACCATTATTATCCCGCCATGCGCCAAATTGTTGACCACTCAAGGGACCTGAATACGCGACCTTCTTGGGGAGTATCTCGGGTTCAAACGCTACACGTGGGGTTTCAATGTTCCATTCATTGCTCATTTCTGAAATGCGGCGTAATTGCGGGGCCTGCGGTTCTTGTGGTGCAGGTCCTGTAACATCGGCTAGGGCGAGCATGCCAATAAGGCCCGAGTAGATCATAGAGGAAGTAAAAGCATCCTCGGGGTGCCACTGAGCGTGTTGTGTCCAGGCCCCGCGTTCCCGATACATACGGCGCGCTATCGAGCGAATGTAGCCCTGGACTTCCTGCTGAAAACTTTCGGGCCAGGCATGATAACATAAGTCGTAGGTAATAGCGACTTGTTCTAAGCGATAGCCCCAAAAACGATGGCCGATATTTTTGTCCCCGCCATCATTATCAGCCATGTGTGCCTCTACCGCCGAGCGAGCTCTTTCGGCATAGCTAGGATCTTCTTTAAGGAGGTATAGCATGCCAAGGCCGATGGCGGATTCAGGGAAACGTTCAAGAGCTCTTTGCCCAAATTCGGTGTGCATTTTTTCACGTAGAGCTGGCAGGTCATCTTTGCGAACAATGAGTCGCGGGTGTTCGCCGCGTTTGGCTGGGGTGTATTGCGGCAAGGGCTCTGTGGCTGGAGCGAATACGCCGGTGACGGTTCCTGAGACTTCCTCGCCCAAAGATATTCCACTATAACTGCCACGGTACTGATAGCCGTCATCGCTTTCCCATTCAATCGTGATATCGGCTTCGCCGCCCGGTACCCAGGCATCACCAGCGATGCGGGCTTGAATCAAGAGTTGATTCAGGTTACTGCCGTCTTCCTGGGATATGACTGCATAATGATTACCTTGATTGTAGGAGGGGGCCCGTCCTCCTCCCATAAACCAGTGGTCGTCAATGCGGTTAAACTCTAACACCAAGGTACGTCCTGGCCTGTCTGCACGATTTTGCAACAGACCTTCAATGTGAATCCGTAAGGAATCACCCGACTGTGGTAACGGGAAGGTATCATCGGCATGAAGCGCGGTCCAGGAGGCAAGCATGCATATGAGAAGGTAGCGGAATTTTGACATAAGGGGGGCTCCGTAGTATGTACGCGTATGTTTATTGAGTTTTACGAGGTGAAAGAGAATCTCAGGTTCGGGTCCATCGAATATTTTCAGCTTTTATGAGTCGGTTTAGAGAAGTGAATAGTTACCCTGGCTCGGGGATTACAGGGCGTGGTGAGGGTTATTTGCCAGAGTTGAGGCCCCCACCCAGATTTTAGCTGTGGATCATCAAGCGGTATGGGGTGACAAGAAATATCTTTTGCCCCAGATACCGCAGCAATGATTGGGCCTTGTGCTGTATCCCAGCGCCAGCCGTCTTTGTGCACCGCGTGCGGTTTGCAGGCACTCAACCATCTGCTTTGGTAAGTTGTGGCTGAATCGCAATGGATATCATCTTCAATACATACCGTGCAACTGGGGGATCGTTGCATGCTGAGGGTGCGTTGGCATTGCTGAAGGTTTGCGACTTGTGGATAGCAGGGGCGTAAATCACCTTGGGCCGTGCAGCTGCTTTTGTTGCTGTGAAAATGAACCTCACAGGCGGCAAGCGTGTGTTGAGCGTAGTCTTTGTGACAGGTATAGCCAAAGCCTGTTCCTGGCATTTGTCCGTTGGCATCAAAGCGTGGCGGATTATGGCCGTCTGAATTAATCCATGTGATAGTATAGCGATTGGGTGAAAAGTGATCACTGCGATAAGTGTCTACACCTGGATCAATGATGAGTGGGGCTTCATTCCAGTGCACAATGACTTGACCAACGTCTAGGTGGTTATGGTTTTCCCGGTTATGACCAAATTTTATTACAGCCGTGCAGCCATCGCCTGCAGTGGGGGATTCGCGCATGAGAGCCATTTCACCACTAGCAAACCAGGTGTCGAGGCTTGGGTAGGTGGGTGTTGATGGCGTGTGAGTGGAGGATTGATGCGCTAATGTTTGGTGGTCCATCCACCACAGACGACGCAATCGTGGACCGAGGCCACCGCCACCCATGAGTGGTGTAATGGGGGTGTGATTTTGTTGGTAATGGAGTTCTTGGCCCAAGGCAAGTAGTTGGGGAATATCGCAGCATTGTCCCAGAAGCATCAACACTTCTGGGTGAGCTTGTACCAGTGGCTTACTATCGGCGTTTATCACCCAGTGGCCATGTCCCAGATAGGTGTCAGCAAAGTACTGCCCCATGGCCTTGATGCTATCTGAAGCAAGCAGGTCTAAGGCCCCGCCACTGCGCTGCTGCAGCAATGCCAGGGCCACGACAGTCATGCCCGTGCCCGCATTCCAGTAGCTTGGCCCCTCATCGCAGTACCCATCTTCTGGGATATGGTCAAGATAGCGCTGCAGCACGCCTGCGAGACGATGTACCAAGAGAGCATCATCCGCAGTGCCATACAGCGTAATGCCGCCAGCCGTCAGAAGGTTAGCTGCAATCCAGGGAGACCAATTATGATGCCCGTCCCACCAAAACCAGGCATCGCTGGTGAGCACTGGGCCGAGGCATCGACGTTGAATGTGCTGGTGAATATGGGGTACGAGATTGCTGCTCCATGCATCCAAGGCCTCCTGGCACAGATGGCAGCATAATGCCAGCAAGGCCGCGGTTTCAGCCGCAAAAAGGTCAACTTGCTCTGACTCAGGTGGTAGATCGCATACAGCCCTGCGCGGCAGTGAAGCAAGGTGCCAATGCGCTGGCAAGCACCAGGAGGCCTCTTCGCACACCGACCAGATACCGTCCACTAAATCATCGACTTGGTCCACATTGTGATCCATGGCCATGAGCAGGGCGATATCAGTGATGCGCTCCCTGCGGGCAAAGTAGGCTTGCTGGAATTGATCACGATTGCCATCTCGGGCAAAGCGACGCATAAGTCGCGCTGGCAGTTGTGGCCACGGCGATGCCGCAGCCTCTAAGACCCGTTGCGCCACAGCTTGACGATGCGCTTGTGGCCATGGTTGCTGCAAGAGGTCTCGCCAAGCCTGGGTCTCAGACATGCTGGGACCAAAACAAGCACTGCTAGAGTGTCGCAGGATTGACTGCCAGGTATCCTGGGGCAGGAGTAGCGACCGGTCCTCGCAGGGCACGTGGGCACTTTGTTGATGCCCAGCATCATCCTTTCCTTTGGCTGGCTTAGTCCAGATGGCCATAGACAACGCTCTCCCTGCGCTAGATACTCATGGCAGCGTCCTTTATTGCTGGTTTTTGCGCCTAGTTGCCAGGACGGTGTAGACTTGTCCAAAAGTATGTCCAGGCAGTGTTTTTAGTGTAAAATCGTGGGTGCTTGTGAATTGCAAAAGCAATCGCCAATAATGTTATATTCGATCACATCTCACGCGCTGCCTCAGAAACTGCCGCAAAACGAGCGGTCTCCTCGTTATTGAAGTCAGGTGTCAAACGACAATTACCTTGGCCGGTCAGCGACAATTAGGTTGGCCGCTCGTGGTTTATAAATAAGTGCGTCTTTTCTGACATTTTGTCTCAGCAAAATGTCGGGAAAGATGCGCAACCGCTCGAAGAGCGGAACTTATGGAAGTGCGGTGATCTGTTCCTATTCGGTGCTATTCCGGTCGCGATTTGGGGGGCAATGCCGGAATCCAGGGGAGCCGAGCCAGTTCTATCGAATAAATGAACGCGTTGATTGCATGTGTTTAGTTAGTAATTAACGCGTTGATTAAAGTCTTTATGTTTATTTTAGACGCGTTGTTTTTTTGTTTTTGGTTGACTTTCAACGTGTTGTTTGCATAGTGCGGCTATGCAACGCAGTGCTACTGCCGATTTGGCCCATTGGATCCAGCACCCGCAGCGCCGGCCCCTGGTGTTGCGGGGGGCACGTCAGGTGGGAAAAACCTGGTTGGTGCGCCACCTTGCCAAGGCCAGCGGGCGCGAACTCATTGAAATCAATTTTGAGCGCGATCCCCAATGGGCCCAGTGCTTTGTCGACAATGATCCGGTTAAAATCCTGCAGAAGATTGGCCTACGCCAGGGACGAAAGGTAGCGGTTGACCAGGCGCTCCTGTTTTTGGATGAGATTCAGGATTTTGGAGAGGGCCTGGCCAAGCTGCGCTGGTTTGCCGAGGAGTGTCCAGCCCTGCCGGTGGTTGCCGCTGGCTCGCTGCTGGAGTTCACCCTGCGCGAGCATGATTATAGCATGCCGGTGGGCCGGGTGTCCTTTTACAATCTGGAGCCCATGACCTTTGCCGAGTACCTGGCCGCCCACGGCCAAGAGATGCTTCTGGAGGCCATTCAGGCCTGGACCCCGGCAGACCCCAGCGACGACTTTATCCACACTCAAGCCCTGCGCTGGCATGATCGCTATAGTCTTACCGGCGGCATGCCGGGCATTGTTGCCCTGGATGTGGCCGAGAGGACCTCGGACCCTGGTCAAATCCGCGATGCGCAACGGCAACTGCTGGCGACCTACCGCGCCGATTTTGCCAAGTATGCCCGCCGTGCTGATCCGCAGTTGATCGGCAGCGTCTTGGCCAGCGTGGCGGCGCAGATGGGGGGTAAGTTTATCTATAAGCAGGCCTTTGCGGCGCAGCCAAGCCGCGCGAAGCCAGCCGTTGAGCTCCTGTGCCAGGCTCGGCTGTGCACCACTATTGCCTATGCTGCTGGCAATGGCGTTCCCCTTGCCGCGGAAAGCAAGCCGAAGTTCCGTAAACTGAGTTTGCTGGATGTGGGGCTTTTTCATGCCCTTATGGAAACGCCGGATTTAGTGACCGAAATAGTTGACCTCAGTCCCAGCATGCGCGCCCGCTTGGCCGAACAGATGCTTGCCCAGGCCCTGCGCGCCCGGGGCCCGCGCTCCGGCGATCCCAGTGACCTGTATTACTGGCAGCGGGAAGGGGGGCGTCCCGGAGAAATTGATCACCTCATTCAGCATCATAGCCGGGTGGTGCCCATCGAACTTAAGTCCGGTGCCGCCGGGGCCATGAAGAGCCTGCATCAATTTGTCTATGACAAGGGACTGGATCTGGCAGTGCGCATTCATCGCCATTCGCCGTCACGGCAAGACATGGATGTGCGCACAACCCAAGGTGATCATGTGCGCTATCGCTTGCTCAACCTGCCGCTGTATATGCTTGGGTCCTTAGACCAGATTCTCTCACGGATGGGATAAGGGTCGTCGAAGGGTAGTCGCTGGCGGTGCGGCAGCTAATTCACCCCCGTCCACTCCGGCCGGCAATGCTGCTGCCAATGGGCGCGCAGGGAGGCATAGGCGGCGGGCTCGAGGGGCCCAGCGGCGGCGAGACTCAGATTGCGCTCTCGATGCCGGGCCGAGCCGGCGGAAGCAATGAGACAGTGGGCACCGGGGATGCTCAGGGAAAAACGCAGGGCCAATTCGTCCATGTCCTGGCAGCCGTAGTCGTTGGGCTGATAGGCCAGTTCTTGTAAACGGTCGGTATAGAGAAAGACCGATTCGTGCACCTGGTCGCGGCCGCGCTCGCGCAGCCAAGCGGCATTGGCCAGAGGGCGTTTGACGATCACCCCCTTACCGTTGGCTTGGGCCTGGGGTAGTACCGCATCGATATTATGCTGATCGGCAATATTTGCCGAGAGCTCTACAATATCCAAGTCTGGACACTGGGCCGCCCAGGCGGCGCGCTCGTTATCACCGCTGTAACCGGCATAGCGAATCTTCCCCGCCTGCTTGGCAGCATTCAATACGGCAATGGCTTCGCCGTGCAGCAGGGGCTCGTAGTCGTAGCTATGCAGTAGCATAGCATCCAGATACTCGCAGCGCAGGCGTTGCAGGGCCTGGTCAATGTCGGCCATGCTAATGGGCAGCGAGCGCATACTACCATCGGGCAGTACTTCGTGATGGCCGCACTTACTCACCAGAATCATTTCGTGGCGGCGATGGGCCAGCCGTCGCCCCAGAATGTCCTCGTGGTTGCCATAAATCTGCGCCGTATCCACCAGATTGCAGCCCGCATCCAACAGTTCATTGGTGGCGCTAACAATCTCCTCTTCCGTGCGCCCACCACCGGGACAGCCAATGCCCAGGGGGGCTACGGATAATCCGGTGGTGCCAAAGGGGCGGTGGTGCATGGGTATCTCCCTCGCCATGAGTGAAGGCCAGCGGAAGACTTGTCCAGCGCTAGTTGCAGGGTGAGAGTCATTGAACGGGTCAGTCTTGGTTTGGCGCTAGCTCTGTAAAATCAGCGAGTACCAAATTTCCCTCCCGAATATCGATATCCAGGAGCCAGCGGTCATCGCTGCAGGCTATGCTGCCGCTCCAGGCAGCGAGGGCGTGGGGCGCGGAGTTGGCGGCAATCAGCACGCTACCCTTGGCAGGGTGGTCGCGGCTAGATTCAGGTATGCGGATGCGCAGTTTCGCTTGCGGGCCCAGGGAGAGGCCAGCATGCAGGCTGAGCAGGGGGCTGGATTGTCTCCCCGTGCGCAGATCTAAGGTGCCGTCAAGTTGCAGGGCGTCGTGGATCTGGGCGCTGCCGCTGCGACGATCAATGGCCAGGGTGCCCTCAATATGCAGTGAACCGTTGACGGTGCCCGCGAGGTGCAGTGTCGCCTTGGTGTCAACGCGCAAGCCCTCGCTCACAGTCAGGGTAGAGCGGTTATCCAGCCACATGTGAGCGCTATCGGCCAAGTGAATACTGCGCAGCTGCAGGCTGGGGGCGCTGGCATGGAAGCGACCTTCCTGGGTTATGCGAAGAAGTAAATGAGGCCCGGCGTCATTGGCGGCGCGGCCCAGTCCGGGATCGGTGGCCATGCGCAGCAGGCCCTCGTCAATGACCAGGGAAGCCCCGGGGCGGTAGCTTTGCTCGCCATCCAGGGCCAGCATGGCGGGGCCGGTTTTGGTGATGGTTACATTGGGAGAGGTGGTGCGGAAGGCGCCGGAGGAAGTAAAGTGGACGCCGGCCGGCAGGGGCAGGGCCTGCATGCGCTGGCCGGCGTGGGTGAGATCGGCGTGGGTTTCGATGACGGCATCGGTATCCACATCAATTTGAGCACGGTACACCTGATTATGGCTGTTGACGATCCAGCGGTTGCCGGGGATGCGCTCAAAGACCACGTGGCCATTCTGGTAATGACCACCACGGCCATCGGGCCGGGTATGGGAGGGCAGACTGCGGCTATGGTGGGTAATGAGGGTGGCCCCGCCTAGGCGAATGGTGCCCAGGGCCACTGGCACGGCGGTAGCCTGCGAGTGGTCGGCGCGAAAACCTTCATCCAATTCAATGATCCCCGAACCATCTCCCCATACCCATAGTTGGCGGGTAAAAAAATCCCGTTCCATGACGAGGTCAACGGTGGCGCTTTCGCTCAAGCGCAGATGTCCGCCATCGCGCAGAATCAGATGGGGAAAATTATAAATCCCGTCCGAGTGCCAGCGCCCGGCAAAGTCCAACACCGTGCCTTGGCCGTGAACGCCCAGCACCGTGCAGGCATCATCATCAGCAGCCTGCAGCAGGCCAGTAAAGTGGTAGTGATGGCCACCGGCCACATGTAAGCCCACACCCTCAAAGCTGGGGCCGTAGGCTTGCCGGGTGAATTTACGCTCTGAGCGTTGAATGATTGCTGCTGGTAAGGGCGCCCCATCTTCAATGAGGAGGAGGTCGCCCTGTGCCAGATCTTGTTCAATGCGCAGCGGTCGCTCCTCAGCAATCAGTGTAGCAGCGATGGCAGCCAGACAGAGGCCGAGTAGCAAGCGCATGGACGAGAAACGCTCTATTCTTCAACTGCGGCAATATTGCCGAGTATCAGTTCGCCATCGTTAACGCGCAGGGTGTAGCTAAAACGGCCATCGCTAGTGGTGAAGTCACCGCTCACGGCATCGGCGGCTTTCAGGTTTCCAGAGCGCAGGAGGACCACATCGCCCTCGGGTACCCGGCCTCGGCGATCACGGAAAGAAATCTCTGGAGCCTGGCTCACCTCGGCGGTGGCGGTGACCTGCATGAGGGCATGTTCGGGAGTCCAGCGGCCCAGATTCACCGTCCAGGTACCAGCCAGTTCTAAAGCTTCGGCGTGTACGCTATGGCTGGAGAGCAGATCGATACGGCCTTCAACCTGGAGTTTACCGAAAATTTCACCACGCAGATCAGCCTGTGCATTGGGGCCCACATGCAGGCCCTCGCTGATCACCAGGCGGCAGTCCTGATCGAGCCACAGGCGGGATTGCTCGGTGAGATCAATGCGCCGCAGGTGGCTGACGGGGGCCGCAAGTTGCAAACCCGCTTCGCCCTGGGCGGTGATGTGGAGAAAGGCGCCGGTGTCTTCGCGGGTGGTATTATCGCGCCCAAGACCGGGGTCTCCGGACATGCGGGTAAGGCCTTCTTGCAGTACCAGGGCGGCACCGCGATGATAGCTTTGCTCGCCGTCCAGGGCCAGCATGCCAGGGCCAGTTTTGGTAATGGTAACATCGGGGGAGGTGGTGCGGAAGGCACCGGTGGAAATAAAATAGCCGCCGGGGCCCACCTGCATGGCGACGCGGCGATGGCCGACATGGGTGAGGGAGGAGCGAATGTCCAAGGTGGCATCGGTGTCAAAATCAAGTTGCGCAGAATAGTAGTGATTGCTGCTGTCGATAATCCAGCGATTCCCCGGCACCCGCTCAAAGACAATGTGGCCATTCTTATAGTGGCCCCCGCGGCCATCGGGGCGGGTATTTTGCGGCATATTACGGGTATGATGGGTAATTAAGGTGACCCCACCCAGGCGAATGGTGCCCATGGCATTGGCCAGGGGTTCGTTCACCGTGTGGTCGGCGACAAAGCCTTCTTCGAGTTCGAGGGTGCCGCTGCCATCGCCGTAGACCCATAATTGGCGGGTGAAAAAGGCCCCATCCATAACTAAATTCATGCTGCTTTCTTCGGTAAAAATAAAGCGCGCGCCTTCGGTGATACTCAGTCGGGGAAAGGCATTGCCGCCGTCGGCCTCCCAGCGGCCGGTGTAGCGCACCACCGTGTCCTCGCCATGGGCGCCGATGACATGGCTGGTATTGAGATTGTTAAGGCGGATGTCGGTGGGGAGGGTGATTTCAGCACCAGTGCGAATGTGCAAGCCGGGCTGAATTGAATCTTCGTCGTAGGCGCCACTGGTGGACACACGGCCGGAGCTTTGCACCAGAATGGTTGGCATCTCATCATTGGCGCTGGTGATCTCATGGCGATCGCCCTCGTCGAGATTTTGCCGCAGTTCCATGGCTGCCAGGCCAGGAGCGCAAAGCAGGGCGACGATTCCTGGTAATACGGTGTGTAAACGAATAGGCATACAATAAACCTCAGGGTATGAAAGAGATGGGTAAAGAGATATGAAAGTGTGCTTACTGGCCTTGGCTGGCCCATTCCGGAAAAGCATA
>REDP01000304.1 GCA_007693455.1 Planctomycetota bacterium
CTGCAAAAACGACCTGAATAGGGCGCTTTTTGCGTTAAAAATATGCACCGCGAAGTGGAAATTCCTTACCCAAGGTGAGCTTTGAGTCGCCCTGCCCTTCCGACTTGAGAGTCCGATGCCAGTGACCTACAAAGAGCTGCATCTCGACTGCGGCTATCGGGTTGACGGTATCGTTGACGCTCGAGTCGTTCTTGAGCTGAAGGCCGTCGAGAAGGTCATGGGCATTCATCAGGCACCGGTCTTGACCTCTATGAAGCTATCAGGAATCACCACAGGGCTCCTGATCAATTTCAACGTCAAGAAGCCGGTAGATGGCATAGAAAGGTGCAAACTATGAAACAGCCTCTCCCCTGTGCTCTGGTATGTTCTCTGTGGTAAACAAAAAGATCCGAACAAGGCAATTCAGGCGGACGCCTTCGGCGCCGCTGATTGTTGACGTTCTGCGCTTTACTGCTGTGCCACGGCGTTGCGACTCCTTCTTCAAGGAATTCACGGGACACAACGCTCGGTGCTATGCCGCAGCAGCGGGGAGGGCCGTTGCCTCAGTGTCCGTGCGCAGGCTCTTGCGTGCTTGTCGCAGGGTAATCATCGTGCCCTGGCGTGCGTCCCATACATGCAGCTGTAAGCTGCGCCAGATGGTGGCAGGAGAAAGGGTGATACGGCTGCGTGGGGTCAGCTCGGGAACGGCAGCCATGGCTTCAGGCAGACGGTAGAAGGGAATGCGGTGATCGGCGTGATGAACGTGGTGATAGCCAATATTGCCGCTAAAGTACCGCATGATAGGCCCAGTATGCAGGTAGCTGCTGGTCTCTAAGGCGGCATTGGTGCGCTTCCAGTTGCTTTCATCGGCGATATGAATGCCGTCAAAGCTGTGCTGCACATAAAACAGGTAGGCGCCCGTAGTGGAGGCCACAAATAGGGGAATGGCTGCGGTGAAAAGCAGCATGCTCCATCCGCCCAGCAGGAAGAGACCGGCGAGGAGGCCAACGTGAACGAGAAGGACAATGGCGCTATCCCAATGCCGCCGTGGATTGCGAAGCAGGGGCATAATGCAGACATTTAGGGCAAATACGGTAAAATAGGCGCTCAGGAATACCAGCCAGTGGCGAGAAAAGCGGTAGATCAGACGTTCCAGGGTGCTGGCCTGCTGCCACTCTTCCAGGCTCATGATCACAAAGGACCCCACATGGCTCTGCGAGGGTTTGCCCACATGTGCATGATGGTAATTGTGACTTTTACGCCATGAGCGCGCTGGCACCAGAAGGATGGCGCCAATGCCGTGCATTAATCCCGTAGCCCAGCGTGAGCGGGCAAGGATGCTCCCATGGAGGAAGTCATGGTAGAGTATAAAGCAGCGCACCAAGAGGAGCCCAGCGACTGTTCCGGCGAGTAGCCGAAGTGGCCACCACAGGGGAAGCGCCGCGTAGGTAAGGGCTAGGCCAGTAATGAGTAGGGTGCTGATTACTGCAAACCACGATTTCCAGCGTATCTCGGCGATAAACGGTCGTACCGCTTGGGTCAGAGCTTTGCTATTGATGTCGAGGATATGCGGTACGGCGGGGGTGGGTTCGGCGGACATCGCCGATCCGGAAGGTCTTTCGGAGTTCAGAACAATGCTCCTGCATAGGCGTGTTCACACAACAAGGAGACTCCCTTGTTGTGGTATGAGCCACATGGACCCATGATTGCAGCCTACGAGACAAGCCATACGAGCAAAGGCCTGTGCTATACTTCAATAGCTCTTGGAGAAGCCAAGCCTTGTTGGGTGAATCCACCCACTGTTCGTTGCTGCACGGTATGAATAGTTTGGCCCGTTTGTCTGGAGCGCAAGGGGATAATTATACCGGCGCCAGGGCGGCACAAAGCTTGCCCCCTGGGACCGCCGATCTCCTGATCGGCCAGCAGAAAACGCCCTCAATGGGCGCTTTCTGCACAAAAAGTATGCCCGCGAAGCGGGCATTCCCTTCTCATGGCGAGCTTTGAGTCGGCCTGGTATCGGTGCTACAACCTGCCCATGGCCTCCCCGCTTAGCGGTTGCTGAGCCACTGATCATCCAGTCCCCGAGCCGCTGAAACGCGGGCTGCGGTGGGGAAGTGTGGGCTATCGATTTCAGTGATTGCAGTAATGAAGGGGCCGCTGCTTCCCGAGCTGGGGAAGCTAAAGCCAAGGCGTCGCAGTGCGCGGCCTTCCTCGCCGTAGAGGATAATGCTGAGATCAGGGAGCTCCTGCTGCTGATGTCGCTGCATGACTACCGTCACTACCACCCGTCCAGATCGCTCGGCAGGGGTGACCCGCAGGGAGAGGAGGAGATCATCACCCCCTAGGGTTAGTGCCCGATCGGGCGAGATATGCAATAGTGGTCCACGATCCTCTTCGCCGCGGATATACTTCTCCAGGCCTGTGCCCTCGAGGCGGGTGAGGAAGCGTTCAAAGGTCGCCGAACTGCGCTCTAATTCTCTGCGCAGGCGGTTGCGATCCTCAGTGAGGTGGGCGAGATGCTCTTCAAGCTCAGCAAGATCGGCAAGGGCTTGATCACGTTGATCACGGTACCGCGTAACTTCTTCAAGCTCCTCAAAGCGTTGTTGCACTTGTTGGTGTAATTGATCACGCTCTTCTTGCAGGGCCGTATTGCCACTGACCAAAATCTCGGCGGTTTCTTCCAGGCGGCGATTGTGGTAGCCAATGTTTTGTACGGTGCGCCGCAGTTGACGGATATCCTCGCGGTATTGTACGTTGGCATCAGCAGCGTCCTGCAGGCGGGCAATATCAGCTTGCAAGGCGATGCGCTGACTGTCCATATTTTGTAAGCGCTCATTGAGGGCCTCGTTGCTGCGTCGTAGCTGCGATACTTCGGCATCTCGGCGTTGGATTTGCCGGAGATAAAAGGCCGCCTCTTGGGGGTCGTCGCTTTGCGTGGTAGGGGGATCAAGCCTTTCACCAGGTACTTCCACCAGACGCGGAGGACTTTCCGCACGTGTAGAGGCAAAATAGCCCGCTATCAAGCTGGCGCCGATGGCCCAAGCCACTACTACAGCTGCTGCCGCCCACCATCGACGATCAGACCAGGCATGGCGGCGAGGGTTGAATACCATGGTGCTGCGCTGATCTGGTTCGCCAGTGCTGTCGCGCGGGGTAAGAGCATGCAGGCCTTGGTGAACCGATTGCTGCCGAGATCCCTGGCGAAAAACCCGTGTTTTGCTCCAATTGGGGTCCACGTTTGAGAGCGAGCGGCGCTGACTGGATGAGATGCCTTCGGCGTAATTGGCTGCGGCCAAAGGCGAGGGGAAGGGCATGGTTTCGTGATCGCTGGTGTCGCCACGAGGAACGGGGGCATCAAAGCCACTGACATCCTGGAAGCGGGTAAAGCGATTCCAGGTGAAGCTGGTGATGATGGCCCCATCCAGCCGAGCGCCGCGCAGATCGCTGTCTAAAAATACGGTCTCATTAATACGCGCTCCGCGTAAGTCGGCTCCGCGCAAATCTGCGCCGGCAAGGTGAGCGTGGCTCAGATCGGCATTACGGAGGCTGGCTTCGCGTAAATCAACGCCGCTCAATTGCGCGCGCGAGCAGTCACTGTCATTGAGCTGCACGCCACGCATATTGGCATCGGGGAGCACGCAATCACGGAGATCCGCCTCGTTAAGTTGGCAGTCGGCGAGTTGTGCTTGTGGCCAGATAAGCCCTTGGAGATGAAAGCCATTGGCCTCACCCTGGCTGCGTTTGAGTTCTTCACGCAAGAGGGTAACCACATACTCGGCACGTTTGCTGACCTGACTATTGTGCCATATGCACCAGGTGCCCGCGCCATGGGCCTGACGCGGGCATGCCTCACCATTATTGCCAATCCAGTTACACCCAGCCATCTCAGGAGTCCTCGCCTGTCGTGTCGCTGCTGGTCATCTGCCGCACGCGGCGACGTAACTCGCGCTCACGCGGGCTATCAGGGCGCAGGTGGTAAAAGCGGGTGGCGTATTCCATGGCTTTGCGTCGATCAGGGCGCTCGTCGTGGAATATTCGGGCAAGAAGAAAGATCACATCCACATTGTCTTCTTGGCGAGGATTAAAATTGCGTTCGTTTACTTCGCGTTCAAGGAGTGGTATGGCGCGTTCATAATCCCCCAAGGCATGGTAGTGACGTCCCAAGAGGCCGTTGGCGCCGGGGAAATCGGGGTCGCGGCGCAGGAGTTCTTCCAGATCTCGACGCATGGCCACCTTTTGCGGGGGTTGCCGACGGTTATGAAATTGGGCGCGCCGCCAGAGCGTATTATTTAAAAGTTCATGCTGACGATTGCGAGCCAGGTCTACGGCCGTATCGTAGTATTGTTCCGCGTCACTGGTGCGCCCCATACTTTCGTATAAGATGGCAAGATTGAGAATGGCATGAGGACGATCTGGGGCCACTCGTTGCGCCAGTCGCAGATGGCGTTCTGCATTGGAACTATTGCGCAGGTGCTGCCCCATGTACAGGGTGCCAAGGTTGTAGAGGGCACCGTAATGATCGGGATCCAACTCAATTGCCGAACGATAGGCATCGCGCGCTTCACTCCATTCCCGAAGTGCCTCGCGGGCAGTGCCAAGATTATAGAGATAGTCGGCCGCCTCGCGTGGATTGCTGGCGGCCACTTGCGCCGCCGCAGCAAAGCGGCTGGCGGCTTCTTGGTAGTCACCCATGGCCCAGGCCAGAAAGCCTAAATTGGAGATGGTTGCGGCGCTATCGGGGCGTGCCATGAGCGCTTCTTCAAAGCGGCTGCGGGCTTGCTGCCAATGCTCTTGTTCTTTCCAGGCAAGGCCCAGATTAAAGAGGGCGTCAAAATTACGCGCATCCAAGGCAAGCGCTTGCTGATAGCGTTCTTTGGCACTGTCGATATCGCCTTGCATAAGGGCCTCATTGCCCTCGGCCACCCATCGGGCGGCACTGCGTTCACTGTGTGGCCGGAGCTCCATGCTCCAAGCAGGCATGCCTGCTGAGACTGCTATCAGCAGGGCGCAGGATGCGATTGCGCATACCGCATGATACCGCAACAAGCCACTCCAGTGGCGCATGTTTATAACTCCGCTCGGCCATCATCTAAGGCTTGCATGAGAGAATCGATCACTTCGTCAGTTTCGGCAGAGTAGCGTCCGTCATTGATTTGTTGCCGGAGTTCTTCCACTCGATGAATATCACTGGGGTCCATATCGCGCAGGCGACTTACGAAGTTCTCAAGGCGGCTGGGGTCAACATCCAGTAAAATCCCTTTGCCAGAAGCCGAAGCGCTGCTGGATCCGGGCTTGGCGGCGGCGGGATCTTTGCCGTCAACCTCGCGCTTGCGCTCAAGGGGCGCATGATGCATGCCAGGGGTAATCTTCATGGCTGGGCTCTACGCAATTGGGGTGCCAGGACGACACCGAGGAATAGGGTCTGTGATCAAAGGGATCAGAACAAGCATCGGCTGGTAGGCAGTGCACTTAAGGAAAAAAATGCGGCGGTATTCCTTCAATCATCCACCGTGACCGAAACAATACACACAAGCTATTATTTGTAAATAATTTATATTGGCTACCTCGGTGGGCTATTGGTTATCGGCGCGTCAATAATGTCCCGTATGTCAGCATCGTCACTGGCGCTGCGTAAGGCCTGTATGCGCTCGCTGTCCTGGGCTAATCGGGCCAGTGCGGCCAGGCGTCGCAAGTGCTCTTGGTGATCACGGGCGTAGAGGCTGCGCGAGACGAGGATAAGCACCACTTGCACGGGATCATCCAGGCGCGGGAAGCTGATGCCTTCTTCATGGAGGCCCACTAGGAGGGTGCTTTGGCTGATCTGACTGGAATGCGTGTGGACCAGGACCACTCCCGGGGCCAGACGGAGGGTGTCACGCTTAATATCGCTCACTAGCTCGGCTGCCGTAGTTTGCCGCTGGCCGGGATTGAGGGGGAGGACGTCAACCATATCGGCCACAGCATCTTGCCACTGGGGCTGCTGGATAGTGCGCAGGGAAAGGCGCGGGAAGAGGCTGCCCTGGATGGCTGTGGGGGAACGTTGTGTGGCGACATCATTTTGATGGCGTTCTAAGGTTGGTAGTGGCGCAAACATCACCACGAGATTGGTTTTAGGCTGTCGGGAGGCCACCATGCGTGGCAGGCGATCCAGGCCAGGTTGCCAGGATACACCGCCTTCGCGAGCGCTGAGTAATACCAGAATGTCATCCTCGCGTAGGCTGTCGAAAAGACGGTGGCGGATCTGTGTCCAGGAGCCAAAGGCCTCTCCTAGGACAGGTACCTGCTCTTTGGGGGCGATGAGCTTGCGGGATTCATCGTGAAGATCTTGACCAACGCACCACAGGTGCACCGTCACCCCCAATTGCTGGGCCATATTGCGTACCAAGATTAAACTGCGGCGAAAGCCAGGCTCGAGTTGGGCAAAGGGCGGTATAGCCAAGACCAGGCGGCGACAGACAGGAGGTGGCCGAACCAAGCGTGTTACCACTACTCGTGGTGGGGCATCTTCGAGCACCTGGTCGAGTATGCTGCCGAAAATCCGCTCCCCAGCAGAGATGTGCCCATGCCAACCAATGACAATGGTGCTAATGCGCAGTTCCTTGGCGGCCCGCACCATGGCATTGGCGACATTGGTATCCACCCGAATCAGTGGAGTTACGGGAACTTCTGCCGCCGCAGCGTGTACCACAGCATGGGAGAGCAGTCGCTCTCCTTCACTAACACGATTTTCCACCCCGTCCTCATCCCGCACCACCACTAAAGGTGAAATGGGTTCGTTGCTGCCCTTGTCGCGCATGAGCAGGCTTAGCGCCATAAGATCATCTGCAGTACTGGGGTTGGCCAGAGGGATCAACAATCGCTGGGGTAGGTCACTCCCACCGGCGGTGCTGTGCGAGCTTTGCGCCAGTGCACGTCCATAGCGTTCGGTGATAAAGCTGGCAATGACACAGGTGCCAAAGATCATAATCAGCGCACCGTTAAAGACAGCCTGATCAAATACCTCAATTTCCAGGCCAACCAAAACCACGGCAAGAGTGGCTGCGGCTTGCGATAGGGTGAGGCCGAATGCGGTGAGTGAGCCATCCCAACTGAGGCCCAAGAGCTTGCCGCCAATGATTGCCGCAAGGCCTTTGCCAACCATAACCGTGAGTACCATGGCGGCCCCGATGATCCATGATTGACTGTCCCTGGCTAAGGATTGAAGGTCCACCAGCATGCCGACCGAGAAGAGGAAAAAGGGAATAAATAAGGTGCTGCCGACAAATTGCACCCGATTCATCAAGGTGCTTTGATCAGGGATCAGCCGATTAAGGGCGAGGCCGGTCATAAACGCCCCCACCATGGCAGCGACCCCAGCTACCGATGACAGCCAAGCGCCAAAAAAGATAAGACTTACCACGAGAAGGAATTCGGCTGGTGGGTTAGAGCCAAGGGTGCGCAAGGCCCATGCGGCAATACGAGGCAAAACGAAAAAGGTAAAGGCCAAGAAGGCGCCAAAGCTGATGCCAAGGCCGGTAAACACAGCAGGCGAAAGATCGCCTTCGCGCACTGTTGCCGCGACTCCCGCCAAAACCAGCAGTGCTGCAGTGTCGGTCACCATGGTTGCGCCTACCGCAATCATTACAGCGTCGCGGCTATTAATGCCCATGCGCTTGGCAATGGGATAGGTGAGGAGGGTGTGGCTGGCAAAAATGGAGCCCAGAAGTAGGGCCGCGGGCCAGCTCATGCTTAACCAGGTAAGGCCAATGATGGTGCCTAACACTTGCGGGAGGGTAAAGCTCACGCAGCCAAAGATTAGGCTGGCGGAGCGTCGTCGGCGAAACTCATGCAAATCAAGCTCAAGGCCTGCTAAACCAAGGATAAAGAGGAGGCCGATGGTGCCCAGTCGTTCAATAAAGACATCCCGTTCAAGGATGGCAAATCCGCTCGGACCAAGGAGCATGCCTGCCACAAGGAGCCCCACCAGCCCCGGAATGCGTAAGCGCGATGCCAAGAGGGGTGCCAGGAGCACGACCCCCAGACACAGGGCAAATACCAAAGCATCGCGTTCCCCCATTGCGAGAAGGTGCGCTAGCCATTGCAAAGGTACTTCAGCCCATTCCATGGGCACGCATGCTAGGGTGAGTGCCCCCCATTGCCAGTGAGGCTTCTGTCATTGTTTCCACGTCTTGCGTTTCCGCGCAGTCCTCGCCCCAATGCTGCGGATGGTTGTAGGTTCTGAGGCTTGCCAATGCGGCAAGGGAGAGTACACCTTTTTCAAGCTTGGTGCGACTGCGCGTGAAAGCAAACACGAGCCAGTGTCATTACGTTACCGCATATGGTATATGTTGCCAAGTCCCAGCTTCATTGAGGAGACCTGTCATGGCTGTGACAAAAGTGTGGATTGAAGAAGGCTGCATTGTTTGCAATGCCTGCGAAACTGCCTGCCCAGAAGTATTTTTAGTGACCGAAGATACCTGCATGATTCGCGCCGAAGTACGCGAAGACGGCAAGGAAACCGAGAACAGTGAAGAGATGTCGCCGCTCAAGGAAGAATTCCGTGAAGAGCTCGAAGACGCCATCGAAGAAGCTGCTGAAGGCTGCCCGGTTGAGGTGATTAAATTCGAAACCGAATAAGCACCCTGCTTGTCGGCAATCATGGCGGTGCCAGCGCTGTTTAGCGCTGGCGTTGGCCGTGTGCGGGCGCATGTGCAGGAGGATTTCCTGGGTGGCCTTTTTGGTGTCCAGGAGGCCGTGGATTATTGCATCCTAGCAACAAGGCGCTGGTGCCAAAGAGAAACGCGGTGATGATCAAGCTGGCGGATAGTTTTCGCATGGAGCCTCCGTGTGACCTGTCGTGATGCCTGTTCACGTTACACGGTATATCGCTGCCAGGGAAGTCTCCAAGATTTCCTTGGAGCATCCTTCGTGTGAGACTCTCCGCTCCTCTCGTGTCGTGTGGTTGCTGCGATTTGCGATGCTCCATGTACGGCTCAGCATCGAGCATCCTGGGATTGCCGATCTCCCGATCAATGGCATGAAGCGTTTTGGGTTCGTGTATTCATTTACACCACCGCACGAA
>REDP01000306.1 GCA_007693455.1 Planctomycetota bacterium
CAGCGACAAAGTCACCATAATGTTTAACCAAACCATCAGCAACAATAGGGTCGCTGACAGAGGCTGACGATTCAAGGGGAGTAGCGAGGGCATTGGCGTCAGCGGGGGAATCAACATCACTCATACGATCTCCTTGTGAGCGCATGGCTTGTCATAAACCGGCACACTATGCCGAAGTGGCTTAGGCAGCGGGCCATGCGCCCGCTTCAAGCCAGAAAAAGCAGCTACACCATGGTCATAAAGACCATGTTTCACCATATAAAGGCGCAGATAGCAAGGGGCATGCCCATCTTGCCATTCAAGACATGTCCACGCCACGCCCGTTTCACCAGCAACAGTCCCTGCGATCGCCGCAGTCTGTCACTTGTGGCCCTCCACGCCGCTTTACCATCTTTCCCGATCAGCGCCGGCCCGGCATGAGACTGGGCACGATCCGCATCGAGTAGACGCACAACACAGAAAGGCTTACTATGCAACTTGAGTTCAGCCGCAGCGACAAAGTCACCATAATGTTTAACCAAACCATCAGCAACAATAGGGTCGCTGACAGAGGCTGACGATTCAAGGGGAGTAGCGAGGGCATTGGCGTCAGCGGGGGAATCAACATCACTCATACGATCTCCTTGTGAGCGCATGGCTTGTCATAAACCGGCACACTATGCCGAAGTGGCTTAGGCAGCGGGCCATGCGCCCGCTTCAAGCCAGAAAAAGCAGCTACACCATGGTCATAAAGACCATGTTTCACCATATAAAGGCGCAGATAGCAAGGGGCATGCCCATCTTGCCATTCAAGACATGTCCACGCCACGCCCGTTTCACCAGCAACAGTCCCTGCGATCGCCGCAGTCTGTCACTTGTGGCCCTCCACGCCGCTTTACCATCTTTCCCGATCAGCGCCGGCCCGGCATGAGACTGGGCACGATCCGCATCGAGTAGACACACAACACAGAAAGGCTTACTATGCAACTTGAGTTCAGCCGCGATTTCCTAGACGGCATCCTTCTGCAGCACCCCCAGCCGAGCGAAGGCAAAAAAAATGACGTCAAGGTCAATGCTGGCGTTCAATTCCTACCCTCCAGCCCCGATGGCAAACTCCACACTGCCATCGTTACCTTCACGCTCCACATGGAAGGCGCCGAACACGCCTTTGCGCGTGGCGGATGGCGCTTTCTCTTTACCTCCGATGAGCCCTTTAAGCCACAGGAAAATGGCTCCCATCCCTTTGTAAAGCAGATGCTGTCCAACGGCATTACCAAGATCACCACCGTCCTCAACCCCCTGTGTCTGCATGCCAATATGCCCGTCTTGCCGGTTGATGCCAACCGCATGATTCAAAGCGCGGAAATACAGCAGCAAAAGCAACAGTCCGGCGGCAACAACACGGACGCAGGAAACGCAAGCGCAGGCGGCGGCGCCAACCCGCCCATGCCCTAAGCATGTCTGGTACGCCGTTTTCGAGTGAGGTGATCGCGGCAGTGTGGGATTTCGATCTCACCCTGTCGCCATCCTACATGCAAGGCCCGCTCTTCCGTGCCTATGGCATTGATGAGGAACGATTTTGGTTGGAGGTGCGGGGCCTGAGCCAGCGCTATCGCCAAGCTGGCCTTGAGCACATTGCTGACGATACCATGTATCTCAACCATCTCCTGACCTATGCCCAACACGGACTCCTACCAGGCTTGAATAATGCCCGCCTGCGCCAACTGGGCTCCGAGATTGATTTTTTCCCAGGCCTGCCCGCGGCCTTTGCGCAGCTGCAAGATTTCGTCGCGCAGCGCGCCCCGGACATCCGCCTGGAACACTACGTCGTATCCAACGGTTTGGCGGAAATGATTCGTGGTAGCGCCCTCGCCCCATCGCTTGACGGCATATGGGCCTGCGAATTCATCGAGCATCCGGCTCCGCCTGGCTATCTTGATGCTCCCGCCGACAGCACCCGCGAAGGCGCGGGGATTATTAGTCAGCCTGGATACATTATCGACAATACCACCAAAACCCGTGCCATTTTTGAAATCAATAAAGGCTCCAATAAAGGTGATATCCAAGTCAACGACCACATACCCCACCAGCAGCGGCGCATCCCCTTCGAGCAAATGATCTACATTGCCGATGGCCCCTCCGACATTCCTGTTTTTAGTTTAATACGGCAAAACGGCGGCCACACCTGCGCCGTGTACGATCCGCAAAAGCCCGAAAGCTACCGCAAAGCCAACCAACTCCAGCGCCAGGAACGCGTACACCATCATGCTCCTGCCGATTACCGCCAGGGCTCCCCTCTGTGGCTATGGCTCTGCGAAACCATCGGTAGCTGCGTTGATGAGATTGTCGCCCAGCGCCAACAGCAACTCCAACGCTCGGTTGGACGCACGCCGTCAAGTTATTAAAGCAATTCGATACCCGAGAGACATCTCCTGCCTATGCTGCATCTTCCTCGTCCAACCAGCTTGCGCGCCCGCCTGGCCTGGTATGTGGCCCTTCCAGCAACCTTGTGGATAGCTGGTATTGCTTGGTATACTGGGCAAACCCTGGATCAGGAACTTGAGCGCAGCCTGCAAGAAGACGTGGAATTAGTCGGGCGAGCCATTCGCGCCCCCATCGCCCGTGCACTAGAGGGAGGCAATCTCCAAGAAGTCACCCATACCCTGCTTTCGGCCATGGATATTGGCCGCGTCTATGGCATTACCGTCTACGGCCAGGACGGAGAACTCATCGCCACCGCAGGCGATGTGGATCCACAGGGCGTGGTGCAGCATCTCGAAGAAGTTGCCGATGAGGGCCGCCACGGTGCTTATGAACGCCTGGGAGGCCGCAGGGTCTACTCCTACTTTCTTCCCCTCTATGATCAGGGTCGTCGCCCGGTGGGATTGCTCCAGATTACTCGACGACAACGGGAAATGGACCGCACCCTACATAGTCGTCGCCTGCAGTCGTTAGGCGTAGCCATTGCTGGCGCGGTCGGCCTGGCCGTGCTCGCCCTATGGGGCCACCATCGCGCCTTAAGCCGACATCTACGGCGGCTAGGACTAGACATGACACGGCTCCGACACGGCGAAAGCCAGCACCGCGCCGCAACCGGTGGACCCGATGAAATCGCTGCCCTAGCCGTGGCGCTCAACGATATGCTGGATAGCATGGCCCAGGCCGAAGCCGAAATTGCTCAGCAACGCAACCAACAAGCCGCGCTGCGCGAACGCTTGGCGCAAAGTGAAAAACTCGCCGCTCTCGGACACTTAGCCGCGGGGGTGGCACATGAACTCGGCACGCCCTTAAGCACCATCGATGGACACGCCCAGCGCCTTGCCCGCGACCCCAATCAAGACAGCAGTCGCATCCATGCCCTCACCCGCATCCGTGAAGAAGTCCAGCGCACCGAGCGAATCGTACGCCAACTGCTCGAAATTGGTCGCACCGAACAACGCAGCCGCCACACCATAAGCGCGCCACGACTCCTACGCAATGCCACCGCCGCAGTCAGCGACATGATCCAACAACGACAACAACAGCTCAACGTGCAGCACGGCGACAACAACGCCGAGATCAGCGTTGACCCTGGACGAGTTGAACAAGCCCTCATCAACCTCATGGACAACGCCTCTCAGGCCTCACCGCCATCCAGCACTATCACCCTCAGCCTCGATTGCACACCCGACACCATTACCTTTGCCGTACGCGACTGCGGCGGTGGCGTCCCTGACGATGTGCGCGAACGCATATTTGACCCTTTTTTCACCACCAAACCAGTTGGAAAAGGCACTGGTCTCGGCCTGGCAGTGGTGCACAGTGTCGCCGAGGAGCATCAGGGCAGCGTATCCCTCCACAATCACGACACCGGTGGCTGCTCCTTCTACCTCTCAATTCCCCGGCACGAGACATCCCTATGAGCATCCAACATGCGAGCCGCATCCTCATCGTGGAAGACGACGCCGGACTACGCGAACTACTCCACACCGAGTGCAGCGAAGCGGGCTATACCTGCCAAGCCGTTGCCAGCGCCGAGGAGGCGCAGGCGGTACTCCACGAACACAGCATTGATCTCTTGGTTACCGACATTCGCCTTCCCGGGGCTGACGGCATGCAACTCCTGCATGCCAGCCGCCAATTGGAGCCAGCACCCGCAGTGATCGTGATCACCGCCTTCGGCACCGTGCCCCAAGCGGTAGAGGCAGTGCGCGCCGGCGCCACTGATTTCCTGACCAAACCCGTTGATCTCGATCGCCTCCGCCTAGCCATTGATCGCGCCGCCCACATACGGCACCTGGAACACGAGTTGGATCAACTGCATGGCCTCCTACAAGACCATGCCATTCCAGGACTGGTAGGAGCCAGCCGACCCATGCAGCGCATGCTTCAACACATGCAACTCATCGGCCGCAGCGATGGCCCGGTATTGGTAACTGGTGAAAGCGGCGCTGGAAAGGAACTGGTAGCACGTGGAATCGCTCGCTACTCCGCCCGACGCGACCGCCCCTTTATCGCGGTAAATTGCGCCAGTATTCCCGAGAACCTTTTGGAGAGTGAATTCTTTGGTCATCAGGCCGGCGCTTTTAGTGGCGCCGATCATCAGCGCCGTGGGCTCTTCCGCGCCGCCCATGGCGGCACGCTGCTCCTGGACGAAATTGCTGAAATGCCACTGTCCATGCAAGCCAAATTACTCCGTGTCTTACAAGAACAACGGATCCGAGCCGTAGGCGCAGACCATGAAGACGTGGTAGACGTACGCATTATTGCCGCCACCAATAAATATCTCCTCGACGAAGTGGGGGCCGGCCGCTTCCGCGAAGATCTCTACTACCGACTCGAAACCTTCACCGTTGAAGTACCGCCACTACGCGATCGCGGCGAAGACATTGAACTCTTGGCCCTACACTTCCTGCGCCTCCTCGCCCGTGGACAAGAACGGCCCCTACCAGATATTCATCCCGATGCCCTGCTCGCCCTACGCCGCTACTCCTTTCCTGGGAATGTACGCGAACTCCGCAATATTATGGAAAGGGCCCTTACCTTTTGCCGTGATGAAGGCGTGCAACTCACTGACCTCCCCCAACGGGTGCGGCAAACGCCCCCAAGCGAACACAGCAGCAACAATCTTCCCTTCCCCCAGATGGATCACGACGGCATCCTTCCCACCCTGGACACGGTCCAACAACGCTATGTGCGTCATGTCCTTGATCAGGTCGACGGCAATAAGCGCCGCGCAGCTGCCATCCTCGGCATTGGCCGACGCACGCTGTATCGCTGGCTGGAAGAAGACGACGGCGCCTAAGCAGGCCGCATCGATTCCGGGAGATCATGTGCCAGCCTGGCACATGTGCCGCGACAGATCTGGCACACAGGCTAAAAAAAAGTTCGCTCACCACCCATATCGTGGCAATAAACGCCAATATGTGCTCGTTCCAGCCAGGAACTCATTTGGCACGCTGGATGCTCCTATACATCCGTCCAACAAGCTGTCAGTCAGATACAAGAATGAAGCGCGTGTCGCGCCATCTTTTTTCCCCACCGACTGCAGCGCATTTCAAAGGAGCATTCATGCCCAGCGCATTATTCAAACTCGGTCTCGTTGTTCTTCTCGCCATCGGTGCAAGCTTTGCCCACATGGCCCACGCAGAAGGCGAAGACTGGGGTGCAGAGCCCGAAACCGTAACCGTCGATGATCTTGATGATGGCAAAATCGAAGCCTTTGCCCGTGTCTATCAAGCGATCATCAATATTGCCACGGAATACGAGGAAAAATTCGTTGAAGCCGGCGACGATCCACAAGAAGCTGCTCGTCTACAACAAGAAGCCAACGAAGCCATGGTGCAAGTAATCGAAAGCGAAGAGAACATTACCATTGAAGAATACAATGTGATTGTGGTCTCCATGCGCAGCGATGAAGAACTGCAAAATGCCGTCCATGAGCACATGGACAGCTAACCACCCCGCACGATGCTCTCAGTAGCACACAAAAGGCCGCGCCAGTTTTGGCGCGGCCTTTTGTTTTATGGGGAAATAAATGGAAAAGCCTGCGGTATTATTATCAGTGCAACCGCTGCCACCACCACCGCCACAGGGATACCACTACGCAAATAGTCGCCATAACGATACCCCCCAGGAGCCATAACCATTAAATTGGCCTGGTAACCAACAGGGGTAATAAAACTCGCCGAAGCCGCCACCATCACCGCCACCGCAAAGGGCAGCATCGATACCTGCAAAGCCGCAGCAGCAGCGATAGCGATGGGGAAAACGATAACCGCCGCCGCATTATTGGTTACCAATTCGGTTATAACCACCGTAGTGACATAGATCGCCACCAAGGTCCACCACGGATGGCCGCCCGCCAAGGCCACCACCTGCGTCGCCATACTTTCCGCCGCCCCTGTATGCTGCAAACTTGCCCCAAGTCCAAACGCTGCAGCAATCGCCACCAACAACCGCACATCCACTGCCTGTCGCGCCTGCACCATGGAGCAACACCCCGTCACCACCATAGCCGCCGCAGCAATGAGTGCCGCCGAAAGCATGGGAAGGGTGCCCGTCCCCGCCAGTACCACCATAGCAATGAGAATCGCGGCGGCCAATGGTGCCCGACGATGATCGCGCACTTGCTCGTGATCAGGCTCACCAACAAGATAAAAGTCCGATGAATACGCAAAGCGCTCATAAAAACTGGGAACCGTCTCTAAAAGAACAATATCCCCAGCCTGCAATTGATGATCACCAATGCCCCCGCCAATGCGCTGTCCATGCCGCGCCACAGCCACCACCGCGGCATTATAATGGGTACGAAAAGCCGCCTGGTTAACCGTCCGCCCCAGCAAGGGGCTGGTATGGGCAATGACCGCCTCAACCAAAACCCGACGGGCTGCCCCATGGTCACTACGAAAATCTTCATCATGGGCAAGATCCAGACCCTTACGACTCGCCACTTCGGCCACGCCATGCCGCGAGCCCGCAAACACCAAGCGATCGCCAACATGCACCACGTCCGACGGCCGGGCCACTGGCAAGGCTTCACCATCACGAATAATGCGCACCAGGTAAACATCACTGAGATGGCGCAAGCCACCCTCTGCTATGGTTTGCCCCGCAACCGATGATCCCTCTGGAACCAACAACTCCACGGTAAAATGGCGAGCATCATCACGACTGGAAAGAGCTGGCTCGCGATCCGGTAATAACCATCGTCCCCCAACCACCAGCACCGCCAAACCAGCAATGGTAATAGGCAGGCCTACCACCATAGGCGTAAACAAACTGAGGCGCTCGCCCCCTTCAGCCGCCAATAAACCGTCTACCACAAGATTGGTGGACGTCCCTATAAGCGTACAGGTCCCGCCCAATATGGCCGCATAGGAGATCGCCATCAATACCCGCGAGGGTGCAATACCGTGACGCCGGCACCAATCGGTCACCGCTGGGATCATCAACGCGACTACTGGCGTATTATTCACAAAGGCAGAACTCGCTGCCACCGGCAGAACACTGCGCAAACGCGCCCGCGCCGCCGACGACCGTTGACCAAGAAGCCACGGCCCCACCACATCCAACACCCCCCCATGACGCACCCCAGCCACCACCACAAACAAGGTAGCAATAGTCGCCACACCACTATTGGCAAAACCAGCAAGCCCCTGTTCCGGCGAAACCAAGCCAAGCACCACCGCCAGCCCCGCCGCAGTCAACAAAATCATGTGAGGAGCCCACGATGATACGGCCAAAAACAGCACCGCACCCAGGGAAATCATCACCGCCAACCAAGCCTGCAGATCCATGGCGGAATGATTAGCCAAGAATCAGTTATGCAAGACGTATTATACCGATCGGTTTAGTACGGTATGAGATGGGTGCCTTCAATCCGGCAAGCCCCCAATGCGGATCCGCCAATAAACAATCAACAACCAAAAGCAGCTGCCTTGTTATGGGATTACCAAATGTTTCACATCAGGACCATCGCAAGCACCATGGGCGGAGAACTGGCCATTGATTCCGCGCCGCCGGCCAATCAGTATGGATTGCCATTAATCTGGCAGCCTGTTTGGCGCTATACCGCCCCCCCTTTTTTGCTGTGCACGGAATGCGTGATCACACCGACGGCCAAACACTGACCGTCAGCGCGACGCGAAATACTTTCCCCAGCACCTGCGAGTCAGCCCTATGATGTCTTCGAGGATGGAGCATGAGAGCGAATGGAATCGCTAAGATAAATAAAAAGATCAATGATTCCGGAACAAATCCTAATCCCAAGAAAGGCAAAACAGGAGGACATACCGCTAGCAAGGGCCATAAGCGTATATTTGAAGGCACCGGGAAGGAAAAAGCCAGTGCCAATTATTCCCAGCAATATCAGGATCAGACCAATCATCCCAAATACATTTGCCAACAAGCGGAATCGTGAGCTAAGATTGAGGAAGTAGGCGCGTTTATCGTCAAGTGTGGTATCTGGTGGCACGATGAATCCTTGCTATGGGTTACAGAGTACGGGAAAGCCTAACGTCAACAATCAGTAGCGCCGAAGGCGTCCGTACCTGACGACAACTACCTTGTTAGGATCTTTGTGTTTACCACAGAGAACATACCAGAGCACAGAGAAGAACCTGTTTCATAGCTTGAACCTTTCTATGCCATCTACCAGCTTCTTGACGTTGAAATTGATCAGGAGCCCTGTGGTGATTCCTGATTGCTTCATAGAGGTCAAGAGCTGTGCCTGATGAATGCCCAGACCCACTTGACGGCCTTCAGCCCAAGAACGACTCGAGCGTCAACGATACAGTCAACCCGATAACCGCAGTCGAGATGCAGCTCTTTGTAGGTCACTGGCATCGGACACTCAAGTCGGAAAAGCAGATGAGCTAGGCGAAGCTCATACGCCAGGCACTGTTGATAAGCAGATTCGGGCAATCCAGGACCAAGAGTCCGATGAACTTCTAGGGCACACCCGATCACTGCTCGCGTTAAGGGGTCCGGCCCGCCATTCTCCCTCTGTGCTCTCTGTGTCCTCTGTGTCCTCTGTGTCCTCTGTGTCCTCTGTGTCCTCTGTGTCC
>REDP01000308.1 GCA_007693455.1 Planctomycetota bacterium
CTGTGGAGTATGCTGCCCTGATTGTTGAGTGCACCATGTTCTAATCCATGAACCGCAGCCAAGACCGCACAGTCATCAGCCAGCAAGCAGCAGCGAAACCGTGGTGCCCACCATGTTCCTGGACCTCCGCAGGATTTACTCAACCCCCGACTTGCATGGCCAAGTACGGTTTGCATGAGCCCACTCAGGCTGGTTAAGCGTTCCTGTAGTGCTGGTGCACGGGGGATGCTGCGACTTCCCAGGCGTGCCCAGCGCTGGCGTAGACGAGATTCGTCCTCTGGCATATCAGCTCGATGGCGGACAATCCAAGACCAGCAATCTTCTCGGATACTCCATGCATAGATCCCAGCGTCAAAGACCCCGCGCACTACTTCGAGCACATCCAAGAGGATCTCCGAAGCCTGAGGGTGTCCCAGTCGTGGCAATCCCAGGGCGGTCTGCACGTGGACAAAATAGGTGTGAGGGGGGCCGCAGATGCTTGCGCGGGGGATAGCCATTCGTGAACTATACCTTAATTCGATGTCAGACAATGAATATCGAGCTTGACCCTCATGAGACTACTCCCTAAGCTCACACACGTTCGCCACAATACGCTGCTTTGTGGTGGGCAGTGGTACTAGTTGCTGCGCAACGGCCATGGTTCGAATCCATTGCGGGGGGTTCGGACCATGGCCCGTTTTTAATGCGGGAGTAAGATCGCGAATGACCATCCATCCTCAAGCAATTGTTGATCCTCAAGCTGAAGTAGATGAAACGGCCAAGATAGGCCCTTTTTGTGTTGTCGGTGCGGGGGTTCGTCTCGGGCCCGGCTGCGAACTGCGTAATCATGCAACAGTATATGGTCGCGCCACCATTGGCGAGGGCACTATTGTATTCCCTGGTGCCGTGGTTGGTTCAGATCCCCAGGATTTAAAATTTAAAGGTGAGGATTCTGAAGTCATCATTGGCAAGCATTGTCGTATCCATGAATGTGTGACCATTTCCAAAGGAACTACAGGTGGTGGCATGCAAACCGTGATCGGCGATCACTGTTTGATAATGGCCTATGCTCATATAGCTCATGACTGCCGCTTGGCGGACCATGTTGTCGTGGGTAATAACGCGCAACTGGCTGGTCATGTGGTGGTGGGGCGTAAAGTGGTGATCAGCGGCCTTACTGGAGTGCATCACTTTGTGACCATTGGCGAATTAGCATTTATCGCTGCCATGTCTGGTTTGCGCCAAGATGCTCCACCGTATATTATGATGGATGGGGTTCCCGCTGAACCGCGTGGCATTAATATGGTGGGCCTGCGTCGTGATGGTTGGTCAGAAGAGGATATACAGGCTGCCAAAGAGGCATTCCGTCGCCTCTATAAGAATCGCAATGGCTGTACTGTAGCCAAGATTGTTGAAGATATCGAAGCCAGTCCCGAAGGACATAGCAAACCTGTTGAGCGGCTGTGCGCTTGGATGCGAGACAAGCTTGATCATGGCATTAAGGGGCGGGTGCTGGAAAGCACGCGTCACTAATGTCTCGCTCAGGGAGCTGCCCGTGTCCCTGTAATGTTTGGGATCAAGAATGTGCCCAGGCGGTAATATAGGCCCTCTTTTTTCTTAAAAGTCCCCTTTATTTTCTCATGGCTTACATCATTATATCGTTGTCCATTCCTCGTCATCTTTCATCTGTAGCGTGAGTAGTCCAGTCTCTTTGTCTGAGATCGGCGGTGGTGCACGTATGTCTCAATCCGAGCTACTGGAAAAAGTTTTTCACCAGTGTTTTTTTGCTCGCGAGCTGACTCGACTACAAGGTGAGGCGGCCGAGCCCTATTATCAACCCTGGTCGCAGAGCGCTGATGGCATTGCTGTGGTGTGGTATCGTGCTGATTATGAGGCGAGTGCGCTCCATGAAATTGCCCACTGGTGCATAGCTGGACGAGCGCGCCGCAGATTGATGGACTATGGATATTGGTATGAAGGCGATGGGCGCGATCAGGCAGCCCAGCGGCGCTTTCTTCAGGTAGAAGCGCGTCCACAGGCCCTTGAGTCCCTTTTTCATCAGGCCTGGGGAAGTACCTTCCATTGCTCGCTGGATAACCTCAATGGAGATCACGGAGACGAGCAAGCCTTTGCCAAAGCTGTCTCGCAAGAACGTCAAGCGCTGCTGAATCATGGGCTTCCTCCACGTGCCGCTCGGTTTATTCAGGCGCTGCGTAATCGCCGCCAGCAGGAGGAGTGCTAGAATGTTTGTGCTCTGGCTGCTGCTGTCGGCGCTCACTGGCGCCCTTTTCGCTGCGTTGCTGGTCTATCTTGGTGCTCAGCAGCGCGTGCATCGCTTACAGTTGGCCAACCAGCAATCCCAGGACGCCTGTGCGAGTAAAGAATCCTTGGCTAATAGCCTGCGTAAACAGTGTGAGCAATATTACAATGATCTTGAATTACTGCGAACAAATCTTGTGGAATCGGAGCGAGAATGCGCGCGCTTGCGGCAGTCCCAAGAGGACCGTGAGCAGCATCACCAACAACAACTTGCCATGCTGACCCAGGCGCGCGAACAGATGCGGGAGCAGTTTCAAAGCATCTCTTCAGAAATACTACAGAAAAACAGTCAGCAGTTGGCTCATCAGCAAAGTGAGCGGCTTGGACACCTGCTCAAGCCCTTTGATGAGCGGTTGCAGGCCTTTCAGCAGCAGGTGCATCAGGCATACGATGTTGAAGTGCGCGAACGCGTCTCGCTCAAGGAAGAGATCAAACGATTGGCCGAACAGGGAGACCGGCTCACCCAAGAAGCAGATGGCTTGGCGCGAGCGCTTAAGGGGCAATCCAAGACACGTGGGGATTGGGGAGAAATTATCCTTGAACGTGTTCTCGAACAATCTGGTTTGCGCCGAGGCCAGGAGTACCGCGTGCAAGTTTCCCATCAGAATGAGGATGGTCGTCGCCTGCAGCCAGATGTCATTGTTGATCTGCCTGATGGCAAGCACTTGGTCATCGATGCTAAACTGCCTCTTATTTCATGGATTGCAGTCTGCGAAGCCGAGGACGATATAAGCCGTCAGGAGGCACTCAAATCACTCTGCAATGCCATGCGTAGTCACGTGCGCGGCCTCTCTCTGAAGGGATACGAGCAGCTTCTCGATTTAAAAGCAGTGGATTTTGTCCTGTGTTTCGTTCCCGTTGAGTCGGCCTTTGCTCATGCTGTGAACGCCGATCCAGAGCTCTACCGCGAGGCCATGGAGCGTAATGTAATTCTCGTTTCCCCCACGACGTTGTTGGCCACCATGCGCACCGTTGCCCACACTTGGCGCTCTGAGCGTCAGGAGCGCAATGCCCAAGCCATTGCCCGTGAAGCAGGGAAGATGTATGACCAACTGGTGGGCTACACGGAATCGCTGAGCCAATTGGGACAACGTCTTGATCAGGCCCAGAGTGCGTATCAACAGGCGCGACGTCGTCTCAGCGACGGCAGAGGCAATCTCATGCGTCGCGCCGAGGGAGTTCGCGCCATGGGCGCCAAAGCGGCCAAACGTTTGGGGCAAGAGTGGGTTGATGACAATGATGAAGATAATATCCTCCCCCAAGAACCGGATACATCAGCAAAAAATGGCGAGGAATAAGTGCCAGGATTATCGTAGAGCTTTTCTCGGGTGGGATCTTGTCTCCCTGTAGGAAGAGTATTATAGCATAAAGGATACAAAAGCATAAAGGATACAAAGATGAAACGACTGCTTGCCCTTGCTTGTGTGCTCTGCTGGCTGACTATTGCGGCTGCGGAGGATGTTGGCGATGGCTGGCGCGTGATGACCAGCTCGGCAGTGGGCGTTCCTGGTGATCGGGTTGTGGCTGCGGCCATCCAGTCCGATGGGCACATTGTTCTCGCTGCACACATCCAAGATGGACCGTTTATTGAAAGCATCCGTCGTTTGCAGCCTGGCGATGCGGTGGTACTTCGGCTCAGTCCCGATGGTCGCGAAGTGGTATCGGCCATTGGCGTGGGCACCGATGTTCGCGATATGGTCGTCGATCATGAAGATCATGTAATTCTTGCCTTGGGGAAAAATGGTGTTGTGCGCGTGCAGCCTCAGCTGGATGGCGGCTCGTGGGTGCACGATGTGGGCGGTCTGTGTGCACGGGTAGATGTGGGTGAAGACGGTACAGTGGTCGCCCTGCGCTATGATAATGACACGAAAGCTACCACTGGCTCTGGTGAACTGACGGTAATCAGTCCGCAGGGACGAGTGCTGGGGCAATTCAGCGGATATCGGCATACTACTGATGCGATTATTGACAGCGCCAGTGAAACCGTGGTCCACATCGGCTGGCGACAGGCCCGTGCCCATGATGGTAACACTAACAACCCCGTACAGATTGCGTACATTCGCGGCGTTGGTTATGATGGCGAAGTGAAGTACTTGCTGTACGACTGGTCTACGGATCGCAATCACCCGCGATTCCTCAATCAACCAACCAACAATATGGCTGATACTCGTGGCTATCGCCTTACGCGTGGCCCTGATGGCACTTTTTACGCTGGCTTTGAATGCGCTGGTGGTAATCACATATTCCGCTACGAGCCTCAACTCAACAGCGATGATCAGTGGGTGCGAGCATCAGGTAAACGCCATCAGGGTGATCGCTTCTTTGAGTGGACCAATAGCCGCAGCGAGCACAAACTGTTTGTGGCTCGTTACAACGCTGAAACGGGAGAATATCTCCGCGGTCAGCAGTTTGCCGGTCGGCACAGTTCTGGCCGCACCAACGGGGTGGGAATGGGCGAAGGGGCTTTGGTGGTTGATGACCACGGGCGCCTGTTGGCTGGGGAGAGTGCGGCTGCTGGACTTCCCTTGACCTTTGATCCTCCGGACCTGAGTGCCTATACTGGTGGCGGCTATCTCTTAATGCTCAGCCCCAATATGGATGCTCGGCCCATCGTTACCCGCTTTACCCCAACCGGGACAACCCATGCGCTAGCTGCGCGTAGCATTGATGGGGTAGACCGCATTGTCTTCGCTGGCAGTATTGGTGGTGATGATGCAGCTGAAGGAGTGTTCTTCCGCCATCAAGCCATCCAAGAAGTCACCCCAGGAAATGCGGGATTTGTAAGTGTACTGCATAAGCAGATAGACCCTGACCAGTAAAGCCCTTGAGTATCGTCGAGTAATGCCTATGTTTCCACGCCCACCAGGGATGAAGGCTGATTCTCAGTCCTGTCCATGTAGATGGGCCCGTAGCTCAGCGGTTAGAGCAGGGGACTCATAATCCCTTGGTCCTCGGTTCGAATCCGAGCGGGCCCACTTTTAGTCAGGGATTTCGCTTTATGAATCCTAAGCCATGAGGCAACTGCAGGGCAAAATTACCCCTGCAGTTGTCTTTTTTTTAGGGGCCTTATTCGCTTGAAGCCTCAGCAGCGTGCTCTTCAATAATGAGCACTGGAACAACGTTGGAATGGTCGCAGCGGGGACAATGGATCCGATCCCCAGGAAGTCTATGGGAGATGGAGAGCCAGGTACCGCAGTGATGGCAGGGCATGGCTTGTGATGGATCATCGGGACCTACTTGCCGCATGGATTGATCATCGGCATCATTGATGGCAATCTCATCACCAGCTTTCTTTTTACTAGGCCGCCCGCGATGGAAGGTAAGCCGAGCCTTGCCGATCTTGATGATGTCACGCTCTTTTAAGGGCGTGCATTCACTAATGGTGGTGCTGTTGACCCGTGTGCCATTGGCTGATCCCAAATCCTCAACCGACCAACCGTTCTCGGAGCGAATAAAAGCGCAGTGCTCTCGTGAAATAGAATCGTGTTTAATGGTAAGCGAAGCCGAAGACGCACGTCCCACGGTAACCCGTTCCTCTGAAGGCAATACTTCAGTGGTGTGCCCCGGGGTCTCTTTAATGCGGACAGTAAGATAGGCCATAGAAGTATGTTAGTCGCTATGGAGAAGAGACAAGGCCCTCGGCTGTGCATGACTTCCGCCTGTTTGATAGGCGATAGGCCGGTACGGCTGCGCCGGCATCGAACAAGACCACCCAAAGGTCAGGGGAATTCAGTTTCGCGGGGCGTGCTCTTGGTTCAAAACCTCCCATGTGGTGTTTTCTCGGCAAACCAGCAATCGTCATCCAGGGCATGCATTCAACTTAAGGCATAAGCCTCTTTTGTGGGAGGCCGATACCATATTTTATCTGTATGGCATTTGGTCTACCAACGACAAGCAGTTCTCAGTAGAGGAGAGGTCTGATCACGAGATCCCAGGACGCCCTCCGCATGAGGTCAAATACCTCTTTATGTGCAAGGTGTATGCGTTATTCTAAGGGCATGGCATCTGGTTTACCAACGACAAGTAGTTCTCAGCAGGGGAGAAATCTGATTACCGCAGGTTCCCCAAAGCCATCGTTTCCAGGTAGGGAGTTCTACGCCGTAGCAAATCCCGTGTCATTGGTGCAGCGTAAGCGCGCCCATCGGCAGCATCGGCAGGGTTTGCGCCGCAAAGATCCTCTGCATCTGCTTGCCACCTGGGCAATCTACGGCCTCATGCTCGGACTTATGGGGGTGATCATTCTCTTTGTCCTGCTTATTGCCATTTGGTCGATAGCCAGTCTGTTTTCCTAGGTCTTGCAAGGCTTTATGGCTTGCTGCCGGTCTTTTCGAGGGGTAGTGAGGCCCTTTGTCGGGGAGGAATGTCTCCTTGCAATATGTGACAAGAGCACAATACTCCGCAGCCTCATGGGGGCTTTTAGCTCAGTTGGCTAGAGCGTTCGCCTCACACGCGAAAGGTCGCTGGTTCGAGTCCAGCAAGGCCCACCACATGAAAGAAACCCCTAGGCTGGTCTGGCTTAGGGGTTTTTTCTTGGAGCGCAGGGGGGGTGATAAAGCATGCAGTCCTGGCTTGCACATATCCTCGCTCGACCTGCCCCAGAAGCGGCCCCAGCCTTATTAGGGGCTCAGGTGCAATGCGGGGTGGTGCGCGCTTATATTAGCGAGGTTGAGGCCTATCACGGGGAAGAGGATTTGGCCTGCCATGCCAGTAAGGGGCAAACGCCCCGTAATCAGATGCTTTATCGCCAGCCTGGCACGGTGTATTGTTATCTCTGCTACGGCGTTCATGTCCTGTGGAATATCGTTTGCGCGTCAGAGGGGGTTCCGGCCGCCGTGTTGATTCGGGGCGTGTTGATAAGCCATGGCGTGGGTGTGGCGCGGCGTCGGCGTGGTGGCAGGCAGACGCCGCTGGCGCGACTCAGCGATGGACCAGGGAAGGTTACCCAGGCTCTTGGCATTGGCTTGCGGGCTAATGGCCTGCATGTGGATGATGCCAAATGCCCGTTTTCCCTGCAGCCGGGGCCTTCGATTCCCACCAGCAACGTCAGCTGCGGAGCGCGGGTGGGGGTGGCTTATGCTGGCGAGCATTGGGCGTCCATGCCTTGGCGCTGGCGCATCAACAACCCTGAGACGATGCTTGGTGGCAGCGCTTAGGCTAGGCCGGTGCCAGATCGCAGCCTTTTTCTATGGGATGGAGGTTTACAGTCCCAGCCACCAAGTGGCGATGGAGAAGTAGATCAATACGCCGCAGATATCGGCAATGGAGGTGATCAGGGGGGCGCTGGCAGTAGCCGGGTCCATGCGCAATTTGGTAAGGAGAAAGGGCAGCAACATGCCTACCACACTGCCCACTAAAACGGTACAGATCATAGTGAGAGCAACAATCACCATGACCTCCGGCGCACGATAGTAAGCCACCAGGGATACCGCCGCCGCCATAGTCACACCGAGCATAAGGGCGACGGTGATTTCCCGGCCCAAAAGGGAGGTCCAATCGCTAATACGTACATCACCCACCGCCAGGGCGCGCACCATAAGCGTCGCAGACTGGGACCCAGCATTCCCCCCCGAGTCGATAAGCAGAGGGAGGAAGAACACCAGTGCCACCATGGCCTCGATGGTGTCTTCAAAGTAGGCTATACCCGCACCAGAGAAAATATTCATGCCTACCAGGATAACCAGCCAGCTAATGCGCTTACGCCAAAGCAGGGTAAGCGTGGCTTCGCGTAAGCTGGTGCGGATATTGTTGACCGCGCCTACTCGATGAAAGTCTTCGGTAACTTCTTCTTCGGCAACATCCATAATGTCATCAATGGACACCACGCCGATGAGTATGCCTTGGGAGTCGGTGACCGGCATGGCCAAGAGGTCGTAATGTTGCAGAGTCTGGGCTGCTTCTTCCTGGTCATCGAAGGCGCTGACCGAGATGAATTTGCGGTCCATAATGCTTTCCACGAGAGCATTGGGATCGCCAAGGACAAAGCGTCGCAGGCGTAAGGAGTCTTGGAGCCGCCCTTGGTCGTCAGTGACAAAAATAACCGAAAGAATTTCACGGTCTTGGCCGTGGGAGCGGATATGATCAAGGGCGGTCTGGATGGTCCAGTTGGCGCGAACAGACATATATTCAGGGGTCATGCGCCGACCAACACTCTCTTCCGGATAGCCCAGCATGGCTCTGGCATGCGTGAGTTCATGGGGAGGGAGGGTGGCTAGGAGGCGTTTGGTGACAGCTGCAGGAAGTTCGTGGAGCAGGGCGGCGCGATCATCGGGGCTGAGTTCGG
Source organism: Planctomycetota bacterium (assembly GCA_007693455.1). Lineage (GTDB taxonomy): Bacteria > Planctomycetota > UBA11346 > UBA11346 > UBA11346 > REDP01. Next base: position 8,579 of record REDP01000308.1, read on the forward strand.
CGAATACGCCATGGGCTTCTTCGTTGCTCAGTTCGCGGATTAGGCGTTCACCAATTTCTGGGTCGAGGTAGGCAAAGACATCGCCAGCTAACTCACGTGGCAGGGCACGAAAGGCAATGATGCGTTGGTTAGCATTAAGGTAGAAGAGGAAGTCGGCAACATCTTGAACGGGAAGCTGATTTGCGTGCTGAGTAAATGTTTCCCAGTCGCTGCGTTCCATCGCTTGCTGGAGGCCAATGATAAGATTTTCTTTGAAGTCATCCATGAACGGCCCTTTACATGGTGTATGCTGTGTTCGGAGGAGCTAATCTGCGAGAGTATGGAGGTGTTCAAGGGGTGTTTCTGTTGGGGGCCCAGGGCGACTCAAA
>REDP01000165.1 GCA_007693455.1 Planctomycetota bacterium
CTCTGCATTGGGCATTGATACGAGAATGTGGGATATCGTGCTCGTGTTTGGTATCTGATTTTCAGATGAGAGGAGGGGTATGCGGGGCCGAAAATAGTATGCATGTCCCTAGTTTCAGGTTCCGGTTGGGATAATTTTGCTGCCGGGTGTTGTAACCGTTGTGGGGGTGTTCGGGTATGGTATGAGATGAAAGCGCGCCCTTTCTTGATGGGTTTGCTGGTCGTCTCTTTTATATGTAAGGATTCAGTTTATGACTGCCCAACAACTCCCCAATCAGCATCCTTGGAAATACACCTCGTCCGATGAACTCGGCTGGCATTGTGTGGTGTCGCCGGATAGTTCCATGCTGCGTAGCACCTGGTTGTTTCGTCTCAATCTTGCTGCTGGCACCTCGCATGAGGTTTCCGATGCGCGTTTGGAACTGAATGGCGCGGTGATCGCGGGGCGGGTCAAGGTGCACCATCAGGGCGCCAGTGAGGAACTGGGCAAATTGGATTCGTTTTATCTGCCAGCGGGCGATTCGGTGCGGGTTGAAGCGCTGGAGGAGAGCTTCCTGTATTTTGGTGGTGCTGTGTATGAGGGAGTGGGTAGCTATTTTGTGCGCCACTATGATGCCGAGTTGCCCCTGGGCGAGATTCGTCAGGTGCATGGCAAGCCGCCCTATGAGCGACAGGTCTTTATGACCACCAATCAAGAGGTCCCCGGTAGTCGGCTTATCTGTGGCATTACCTGGGGTGAAGAGGGGCAGTGGACCAGTTGGCCACCGCACCAGCACACGGCCCACCTGGAAGAGATCTACTGCTACTTTGACATCCCAGCGCCGAAGTTTGCCTTTCACCTGGGCTATACCGAGCCCGGGCAGCCTGTGCAGGCGGTTCCCGTTTCCACTGGAGACTGTATGCTGGTACCCGAAGGCTATCATCCTACCGTGGGCACGCCGGGGGTACGCAGTTGCTACTTTTGGGTGATGGCCGCACATACCCCGGAATCTCGGCGCTATGATTTGGCGGTGAATGATCCCCATTACGGCTAAAAGGCCTTCCTGAGTGCTGTCCAGGGACGACCGACTATCTTCAAAACTCTACCAACCAGTAATTACCCAGACCCTTGGAAGGGCCAAAAGACTATGAGCAATTTAGAAGCATTTGATCTAACCGGCAAGACTGCCCTGATTACGGGCGGTAACACTGGCATTGGTTTGGGCATCGCCAAGGGCTTGGCTCGGGCTGGGGCAAAGGTCGCTCTTCACGGCCGTGACGAGGCCAAGCTTACTCAGGCCTGCGATGAAATCGCCGCCATGGGCGGTGAAGCCATTGCCGCGCCTTTTGATCTGGAAGATAACGAATCCTTACCGGAAGCCTACGCGCAGATCTCGAAGCGTCTGGGCGGTGTGGATGTCTTGGTCAATAATGCTGGTATGCAGTGCCGTGGCCGTGCTGATCAGATTGCCCTTGAGGACTTTAATCGCATTCTCAAGGTCAATCTCACTGCTCCGTATGTGCTCTCGCAGTGCTATGCCCGCGAGCGCATTGCCGAAGGTAAAGAGGGGAGTCTGATTCTTATCGCTTCCTTGATGAGCGAAGCTTCCCGCCCTACCACCTCGCCCTATACCGCCACCAAGGGGGCGATTCGCCAGCTGGTGAAAGCCTTTGCCGTGGACTGGGCTGATTTTGGCATTCGCGTCAACGGTATTGGCCCCGGTTATATCCAAACCGGCATGACTCAGCCTTTATTGGATAAACCAGATTTTGATGCTTGGGTGAAACAGCGCACGCCTCTGGGCCGCTGGGGCCAGCCCCAGGATTTTGAAGGCGCGGTAACGTTCTTGGCATCCAATGCCTCGCGCTTTATTACTGGGCAAATTATCTATGTGGACGGTGGCTGGTTGGCCACATTTTAATGTTATTTGAGAGATTCTTCCAGTCCGGCTACAACGAGGCTTTCTCGTTGAGTGCCTTGAGGCCGCAGATTCTCCGCCAGGCCACAATGGCTGTCACATCGTGATGTCTGCAGCGTTGTATTTCTGAGTCGGCAGGCTCTTCTTGTATTGTGTAGCTGTGCTGCCTTTACTGTACAACGGCTATTTTCCCCCGGAGCTTGTATCGAATGCTGGGGGGGTTACGCTGTCTGTTTCGGACATGGTGTATGGGGGTGGTCGGATCGCCCCAAAAGGTGGTAGGAAGTATGGCGATGTTTATTCCGCAAATTACACAGAAGCGTTTGCTGGGCATGGTTGGCCTTCCGGTGATTTTCAGTATGATTTTGGCCTGTACTGGTGGCCCCGATGGCGATGATGACCAGCCGCAACCGTCTTCGCCCGTGAGCGATTCGGCACCCAGCAGCGACCCTGCCCAGCAGTCGCCAGAGGAACAATCGCCCGAAACAGAAGCGCGTGACGAGTCCGCCTCGGCAACCGCTGAGCCAGCTCCCACAGCAGCATCCGCTGGCGATGATGAGGTGGCTGCCGAGCCCGCGGCCCAAGACGCTGCCTCAGCCAGCGATGGTGACGAGGAGTTGGCTGAACTTGTGCGTCAGCTTGATTTTACCACGGCCCGTATGCGTGCTTTGGCCCGTGCCGAGGACAGTGCTGACAGTGCCACGGCAACCGAGTATCGTGAATTGGCAGGGCGTTACAGCGCCTATGCCCAAGAATTGCCCAGTGTGCGCGAGCATTTTGCCTTACTCGCTGGCAATCAGCAGCACCGCAATGCAGCCATGGCCGAAATATTTCAAGGCGGCGCGCTGACGCGCAAAGTTATGGCGGCGGTAATTGCGCCAGATGTGCAGGTTACTGACGATGATAGTGAGATTCTGCCAGTGGTGCTGGAATTGGCCCGGGCCTTGGAATTCAGCGATGGTTTTCAGCCCGCCCTGCAGCGCCATGCCTCCCTACCTCCGGGGGAGTTGCGTCAGCAGGTGAGCGATCATCTCCACCGGCAAGCCGAAACCGATCCCCCAAGCTATGCCGCGCACATTGCCAAGCATGTGCGCACCACTGATCCCGTGGACCTCGTGGACTTGCTCCCCATGGTGACGATTTTTATTCAGAACCATGATATGGGCGATGAGCAGTTCCAGCAGGACTATCGTGGTATTCTCCGCCAAGCTGCGGAGGCCCTGCCTGAGGATGAACAGCTCTTGCGCGGGCAGTTATTTACTGCCGCGGTGGAATTGCAGGACCAGCAATTCTCGCAAGAAATCATGGCTCTGCTTGGTTCAGGTGCGGCCGATATGGAGGGGCTTCCTCCCGGTTGGACCCTCGCTGATATTGGTGATATACAGCTAGCCGGTGAGGCGCAATTTATTGACGGTGCCTTTGTGCTGCACGCCGCAGGCGACTCTTTTTGGGGCAATGAAGACGATATTTCTATGATCTGGCGTAAGCGCAGCGGTGATGTTAGTATGCGCGCTCGCTTGGATTCCATTGCAGATGTGGATGAATGGGGCAAGGGCGGTATTTCCCTGCGGCACAGCCTTGATGCGGATGCGGTGCATGCCTCAATCCTTGCCTCTCCCGGCGATGAGCCTGGGTATCGCTTTGTGCTGGGTCATCGAGACCGTAAAGGGGGATCCACCTCCAATTCTGGGTCACATTTTCGGCCCTTACCCGCATGGATTGAGCTCCGGCGCAGCGGCAATGAAGTGATTGCGCTGATTTCCTCGGACGGTGAAGAGTGGGAAGAGTTTGCTCGCCAAGAGATAGATTTTCCCGATGAAATCTATGTGGGTCCGGTGCTCAATTCGAGTATCGCAGATCAACGCGGTACCATGAAACTGACGGTGCCGCTGGATGAATTATTTTAGCGTGACCGGGTGACTCATAGGCGGCAAGTTTCGTGCGCCGCTCCTAATACGATGAAGCTTTACCACAGAGAACTCAGAGAGCACGGAGGGCTGCGTAATGGGCAGGATGCCATCCTTCTCAAGACCTCCTTTTCTTAACCTCTGTGCTCTCGGTGCGCTCTGTGGTGAAAAAATGTACCAGACCGTTCGTGGGACTCAACTTTGGGTAGTAGATGATCGCCATGCCCCGTCCGCGCATGCACATTCTCCCTCCGTGTCTCAGGGACTCCGTGAGAGAAAAGTCTTACCAAGGCGCGGGCGACGCTTTGCTCTAACATTCCCTGTAAAATAATCAGCGACTGTAACCCTTATCCACCACCCCGCCGCCACTGCCCAGGCCGTTGTCCGTAACGCCGTAGAAAGGCGTTGGACAGTCCCACTGCCGAAGTGTAGCCGCACCCCGCGGCGATGGTTTCCAGAGAGTCCCCGGTTTGCCGTAGCAGATCGCAGGCCCGTTGAAGCCGCAGTTGGCTCAGCAAATGGCGCGGCGAGGAGCCGCTCACCTCATGCGCCAAGCGGCGCAAATGGGCGGGACTCAAGCCCACTGCTTGCGCCGCGTCGGCGATGTGGCACTGGGGATCGTGCAGATGCGCCTGGAGCCAAGCCAGGGCGCGTTTTATGCGGCGTTGTTGATCATCGCTGTGGCCGCTACTGCTTGTCGGGGCAGGTTGCTGGCGCAGGGCAATGGCGGCGGTATGGCCGCGAATGAGATCGGCGGCGGCGTCTCGTGCTCCTGGCTGGTGGTGCAGGAGCTCACTCACCACTTTTCCGCAATGTTTCAGGTGCGCTGCGGCTGGCCGCGACAAGGGAATACGCAGGAAACCATGGGCTTCGGCGAGATCGGCAAGCAGGCGTGGTAGGTGGGGGAGATGGGCGACCAATACCTGGCAACCGCTGCCGCTGCTGGCTTGCCAGCCATGCGCGTGGGCGGGCGGAAAGATCCACAGGGCGGGCGTTTCACATAAGGTAGAACCATCTGGAGTGGTGGCCCGGGCGCGCCCACGTAAAATGGCAGCGCACTCCCAATGGGCCCGTTTACGGATGGTGATTGGTTCACGTTGGTAGTCACGAGAGCCGTGGGCAAAGTAGTAAAGCATGAGCGATAGCATAAGGTCAATCATCGCTGGGGCTATTGCCAAAGTATGCCCCTTGGGGCATACTGACTGCCTAAGCCAGAATCATACGCAGCAAGGAGCATCTCATTATGAGCATTACTATCGCCTATATCGGCGGCGGATCCAAACATTGGGCCCCCGTGATGATGCAAGACCTCGCCCTTACCCCTGACCTTGGCGGCGAGCTGCGACTCTATGATCTGGATCTGCCACGGGCTCAGCACAACCAGGCCATGGGCGAGGGTATTTTTGCCCACGCCGATGCCGTGTCCCATTTTCGCGTGCGCACCTGCGAAACCCTGGCTGAGGCCTTGCGGGATGCGGACATCGTCTTTATCTCTATTTTGCCCGGGCCCATGCAATGTTTTGCCAATGACTTGGATATTCCCCTGCGCTATGGCATTGTGCAAACCGTGGGCGATACCACCGGCCCAGGGGGGCTCTCGCGCTCCTTACGTACGGTGCCGATCTACACCGCATTTGCCCGCGCCATAGCCGAACACTGTCCGCAGGCCTGGGTCATCAACTATACCAATCCCATGACCGTGGCCACCCAGGCGCTCACCCGCGAAGTGCCAGAACTCAAAGTGATTGGCTGTTGCCATGAAGTCTTCGCCTGCCGCTCGTTTATTGGTATGATGGCGGCAAAATATTATGATATCCCGATTAAACATCGTAACGAAGTGGCCGTCAATTTAGTGGGCCTCAATCATTTTACCTTCTTTGCCGGGGCTACCTATCATGGCCACGATGTGTGGCCGGCCATTGCCGCTTGGATCGAACAACAAAGCAATGACCAGGGGGATTACTGGCGGGACCGTACCCAGGACGCTCTGGCGCGGGAGGCCAAGGGGCGCTATGGTTCCTGCGATGGCTTGATTCAGCTTGATTTCTGGCGTCGCTTTGGCGTCTTTGGCGCGGCTGGTGATCGGCACCTGGTGGAATTTGTGCCTTGGTATATAGGTTCAGTGGAACGTTTGCGGCGCTGGGGGGTATCGGTGACCGGCTCGGCGCAACGCCTGGATAATTGGGTGCCCGATAATGTGGACACCCTCCCCGAAATCCCGGAACGGCTCAAGCGCTCCAAAGAAGAAGGCATTGATTTGCTGGAATGCCTGGTGGGCAACAAGGCCATGGTCACCAATGTCAATGTCCCCAACCGGGGTCAGATTCCCTGGCTGCCCCAGCATCACGTGGTGGAAACCATGGCTCAGGTGGAACGCGACCGGGTCATCCCGCATGTGGTGGCGGACTTTCCCTTGGCCCTGCAAACCCATCTGCGCCGCATTGCCGATACCCAGGCCCTCACCCTGGAAGCGGCGCGCAGCTGCGACCGGGACGGCGCCTTGGCCGCCTTACTAGCCGATCCCCTGTGCCACCTGGATACCGACCAAGCCCTAGCCATGCTTGACGAGCTTATCGCCGCCAATGCCCCGTGGCTGCCAGCGGATAGGCAATAAAGCACATGCCAGAGCCCAGGGGTCTGTGTAAATCTGGGAAATGATCCTGGATTTACACAGACTTCTGCTATCCTATGGCCATGATCACCCGTGATTTGGCTCCGGTGCTGAGGGACTCCTTGGCGCGCTATCCCATTGTGACCATTACCGGCTCACGCCAGGCCGGTAAGACCACCCTCGCCAGGGCCGAGGTGGACAAGCCCTACGCCAATCTGGAGGCCCCAGACATCCGCGCCTTTGCCCAGGAGGATCCACGGGGCTTTCTCGGCCAATATCCCCAGGGGGCGATTCTGGATGAGGTGCAGCAGGTGCCGGAGCTCCTGAGTTATCTCCAGGTGGATGTGGATGCGCTGGCGGGCAGCAAGCAGCATCTGGGTCGCTGGGTGTTGACCGGAAGTCATCAGCCGCAGCTGCGTGATGCCTTGGCGCAGTCGCTGGCTGGCCGCACCGCCTTGCTGCAGTTGATGCCCCTGAGTTTGGGCGAGCTGGCGCACTGGCAGCGGCCCTATGGTCTGGATGAACTTTTGGTGAGTGGCTGCTATCCGCGGTTGCACGATGCTGGTATTCCGGCGCATCAATTTCACGCCGACTATGTGGGCACCTATTTAGAGCGGGATGTGCGGCATATTCTGCGGGTCGCCGACCTGGGGCTGTTCCAGCGCTTCCTGGGTTTTTTTGCTGGCCGTCACGGGCAGCCGATGAACTACGCCCAATTGGCAGCCGATGTGGGTATCGATCAAACCACGGCCAAGGCCTGGTGCGGGGTGCTGGAGGCCAGCCACGTAGCCATGCCGCTGCGGCCGTGGTTTGCGAATATCGGCAAGCGCTTGGCCAAAAGTCCCAAATGGTACCTCTGCGATAGTGGCTTGGCGGCGCATCTCATTGGCGTGACCAGTTCGCGGCACTTGGCCACCCATTCCCACCGTGGCCACCTGTTTGAAGGCCTGATGGTGAGCGAGGCCAGCAAAGTCATCGCCCACGCCGGATCCCCAGCCCGCTGCCATGTATTCAGTACCCCGCGTGAGGAGGTGGATCTCCTGGTGGAGGCCAATGGCAAAACCCTGGCTATTGAGATCAAATCCGGTGCTACCGTGGCCAGTGACTGGTTTAAAAACCTCAAGGTTCTTACTGATATTCCCCAGATGGGTGTGTCAGCTCGCATGGTGGTGTATGGCGGCAATGTGGAGCAACGGCGCAGCCAGGGCCATGTCTGCCCCTGGTGGTTATTCCCACTGCGACTGAGTGAGTGGTTACAGGCCCACGATGCCCTACCGATTGCTTGGTCTGCCTCCAGCCTTGAACAGCGCCTGCGCGCCAGCTATCAGCCGGGGGTATAAAACGTCCTCAGCTCATGTTCTTGGTGTTTGATTCGTTGGTTTGAGTTGCTTGGTATTCCTGGGCGCTAGGGTGAGACCAACCAAGGAGGCGTCCCGTGGCTGACGACGAAGGTAAACTGGCTATCACCATAGGGAGTATGGGCTACGCCAGTCCGCTCTTCGCATTTTTGCTGTTTGGCTTGTTTTCCCTGATGATTCAGGGGCTGTGTTGGAAGCGCTTCTTTCCATTTCCCATTGGTATTTTTGCTGTGTTTGGCGCCGTTATTGCCGCCCTTATGCAGTGGATGATCCTGGCTGCCGATGCCGCGCGCTATGACATGCCGTGGTATTATGGGCTGATTGAGGTGTTTCGCATTGTGGTGGATCCGGTGGTCTATACCCGCCTGGGATTTATCTGTGGCTTGGCCCTGCCGGCACTGGGGATAATTGCCGCGACCCTGGGTGCTTTTATCTGTTTGTTGGCGCGCGTGGGTGAGGCGCTTACTCCTCCTCAGGAAGAAGCGTAAGCACTACCGCCACCCATCGCCGTGGACTTATGGAGAAATCAGCGGTCAGCATCCTGGTTGAGATGCTTGAGGTCTGCCGTGCAGGCATGTTCCCAGCTGAGGGGGAGGTCTTCTTTTTTGGCGGATGTGAGTGCATGGGTGACTTCCTCTACACGGCCGCCGCGCTGGTGGTGGGCCGCGAGATCCTGAATATCGAGATGAATCCCTGCGCGGGCCGCCTGGATGCGACAAGCAATCAGCTTGGCCAGGGGCATGCGTCGCAAGCGCAGGCGAAAGAGTTGGCCCAGGGGCACTGGTGCCCGAGACAGGGCCGCCTGCCACCATACCATAAGCACGCTCCACAGCAGCAATGCCAAAACGATAATAATGGCAAACATAGCCACGAGAAAGAGTATCAGTACGTCAGTTGTACCCATTGTACGGCCATCCGAATTTCGTGGTGCTATTCGTTATGATATCCTCATTATTGGCCCTTGCCAATATCGTTTCTCGCGGCAATCGTCCAATTGCTCCCCGCGCCCGAAGGCGGCAAGGGTACACGAATAATCCAACCCCCTTCGTGCGCGGATTACGCGAGTCCGCTGAAAAACTTCTGCGCTCTTCTGCGATTTCTGCGGCTGGTTTTATTTGGCCGCTAAAAACGCTGAAGAGCGCAGAAATTGTTTCCTACGAAAGAGCCCAAAAGGCGGGTCAGAGACCCCCCTTAGCGATGTCAGCTGCCGCCCGCCGATTTTTATGTCTGCGTTGGAATGGTGTATTAGCTCCTCATTGTTCTTGAGCATTACATCGAGCAACATCGTCTGGTAATCATCCGCCATATAATAAAAAGCACCCTCGCGCCTGGGCGCGAGGGTGCGTGCGGTGCCTTGAGTGAGCCCGTGTTCTTAGACGCAGATACTTTCACTCCACTCGCCGGCGCGGCCCCATAGGTCGACGGCGCGGACGCGGTAGTGAGTGCCGCCGGCGCGGGGGCTGCGCAGGTCGCACCAGGCGGCGCAGCGGGTGTCGGGGTTGAGGCGGGTCCAGCCATTTTCGTCTTGGCGTTCCACCTCAAAGGTGGCGAGGGTGCGGGCATTGCCTTGGCGCTGCCAGCGCAGCATGATTTGTTCATCGCTGCTGATGCCGGTCCAGGATTGGCCGCGCAAGCCGGTGACCTGGGGAGGGGCGCTGCCTGGGTCGCGCACCAAGAGAACCATGCCCATACTGGGTAGGTGGATATCCAAATCCAGGGTGACGCTGCCGCCGCCGGTGATATCGCGGTCGGCGGAAATGCGGCGTAGTTCGCCGGTTTGCAGGTAGCGGCGTTGCATCTCTGGTTCGGGAGGGTCACAGGGGCCGCTGACAAAGAGGCTATAGGGATAGTCGGCTTCTTCATCGATGGATTCATGCACCAAACGCCAGGTGCCCTCGGGAAGGTGGTCAATGGTAAGGGGGGCGGGTACGCTAAAGCCGCCGTGGTCGGTGCGGTCGCGGTGGTGATAGTAGACTACGGTAATCGCATCCTCATCGCGAGTGGCCAGGAGCCCCACATCGGGGTTGCCGTTCGCTACGGATTCCAGGCGCTCTTGGCCCAATTGCGCCATGAGCACGTGGAAGTTGAAGATGGGTTTTTTCACCAAGAGGAAGCGCCCATCGGCGCCCCCCATATGGCGGGGGAACATGCGGTCTTCGCCTTTGGGGGCAATGCCAATGGTGGTGAGCAGGGTGCGCATACCCCAGGAGCCCACAAAGCCATGGTCATTGCCGAGGATCTGCAAGTCGACTCCATCCTCGTCCACCAGGGTGCGCAGGTGGAGGTCTTGCACCCGTAGGGCCCAGGCAGCATGCCAGGGCCGAGCGTGGTAGGGGTGAATATAGCCCCAGCCAACGATAGGATCACATTCGTTATTCATAAAAGGCAGTTTGGCCAGTTTGGGATGATGCTCGCGTACATGCGCCACTGCTTGGCGAGTGCGCTCGACAATGCGCGGGGTGCTAATGGCGAGATCTTCAGCGTGGCCGGAAGCACCTTTTTCGTGAACACTGATGAATGCCAGGGGGAGATTTTCTTCGTCGGCATATGCAAGCCATTCCACCAATGTTTTACTCATGGTATGGCAGGTGCCAGGGCCGCCAAAGCGCAGTTCGGGGTCGGCATCGTGCAGGCCTTCTATGCAGGCGCGGGTATAGGCGTTGAGGGCATCGGTGCTTTGCTTCCACCAGCCCTCGTCTGGCTCATTCCAGGTTTCCCAGTACCACGAACGCACTTCCTCTTGGCCGTAACGCTCGATGCAGTGCTTGGCCACATCGCCGACTATGCGCCGCCAGGCGGCTGACTGTTCTGGCTGGCTAAAGTCAGTAAACCAACCGCAAATGCGGCCCTTACGCCCCAGGCCATACATGTCCTGCTCGCCATCTTCTACGCGTGGGGCAGTGGGGTCGCCCATGAGTTCGACAAAGGGGGCTAGGCCATTATGTACCAGATGATCGAAACCCTCATCAAAGCGTGACCAATCATAGACTGGCTCGCCGCCAGTTTCCAAGCCTTTGACCGAGAGGAGGTCCAAAAGGTAGTGGATTCGGCAATGGCGTAGGCCGCCTTCAGGTAAGGCGCCATACCATTGTAAGGCCTGATGCATGGTGGGCCGCAGGAGGGCGGTGGCGGGGGTGAATCCAGTGTGGGCCCAGAGGCGGGGAAGGAGGCCTTTGCTGCGACTGCAGTCCACATGGAGGGTGGCTGGTTGGGGGGTGCTCATATGGACGAATTCCTCTGAAAAATTAACTGGTGTGATGGCAGGTATTAGTCGCGCTGGGATGGCAAAGTCCTAGCGGGGTGCAGATGGGACAAGTCGGTGCTCGGCAGAGACAGGTACCATCGCGGATGTCTGCGGTAGTAAGTAGTAGTGGGGAAGCGAAGATTTTGAGCGCCAACGCATCCCCATGGTCAGACAACCATATCATAGGATGGGGGTGCCGAAATGTTTCCTTTTGCGGCAACAGAGTTGTCCTTTTTGGAAGTGCCGCGCTTTGCTTTGCGGCTGAGGTTGCTATTGGCTGGGATCTCGCTTGCTCCACATGTCCCATACCGCGGAAATACTGGCAATACGAAAGCCATGGCTGTTGGGGTGGGCCATGATTTCAATACTGCTGGCATCCACGCCTGCCGGCAGGGCAAGCGAACGGATCATGCGCGTACCAAGGGTATCGGCGGGGAGGGGGAGTTCCTGGCCGCAGGCAAAGCGGACATGGCCGTGATTGATCCCCATGCCTTCGCTGACCACCCAAAGATGACTGGGGGAGCCGTCAGGGGTGTCGGCAAAGCGGTAGTGATGGCTGTCACCGGGGTGGAATCGCCGTAGAATGGCAGGTCCGCCATCGTCGGCGAGGCCAGGGCGGAGGTGGCGAATGTGGTGGCGTTGGAGCTGGGGAGCGGGCATGCGCCAGCGCACTGCCTGTAGTGGCGGGATCTCTAGTGCTGTGTCGTGCTCTTTGATACTGCGTACCTGTGAGCCATGGGTATTGTCCCAGGTAAGTCGGGCATCGGGCTGGGGCATGGGATCAGACCATTCCAAGCTGACGCTATGGGCATGGTCGTTGTAGGCGATAATGATGAGTTCTTCCCCGTCGCGGGTGGCAACGATGGGCACGCGCGGGTCGCTACTATCGATGGGAACAATGGCGCCACGTAAGGGTGCGAGAAAGTGCATGGCGGCAGCTTCACCAGGGTTGAGGAAGCGTCCATTGTGCAGCATGTGAATGGCACGGCCGCGGGCAATATGGGGTATGTGGCTGATGTGATGGAGAATTTCATCCAGTTGATAGGCGGCGCGTTTGCGCTGCCCGGCCAGGCGCGGACGGTCGTCGGAGTCCCCCCAGCCACCAGGCGTGTCAGAAAGGTCGTTGGTTTCGGTATTCCAAATGGGGATGCTTCGTCCCGTAATGGCTTGAATGGCAGCATCCGCTACAAGCCATTCGGCAGCAAACTGATGTCCGCGCCCCTGGTAGTGATGCTCGGCGATGGCATCCAAATGGTGATGGGTGGCGGCGATGATGGGCAGGACGAAATCGGTGAGTTGGCGCCAATCGTTGGCGCCAAAGGCAGAACTACTGGGGCCAGCAAAGCGCAGATGGGGGTTTTCCGCACGCGCAGCACCCACCAGGGTATTGTATATGGCGGCATAGTGGAACGCGGCCAGGGGGCCAGAGTAATGTCCTGCTTGTCGTGGGTCGTGGACATTGCCGTAGGCTCGATTGATATGGCGACCCCATAAAAAAGGCTCGTTCCATACTTCAATCCACTGTACCCCATCGGGGTGATGCTGGGGATGATAGCCGTGACGGCCGAGTGCCGCGCCAAAGGCTTGTTTGCGTTGTAGGGCTTCTTCGGGATGGGTAAACCAGGGTGGAGGATCAAACAGGCCTCGGGTAAAACAGTGTATGGCCTCACTCATGGCACTCTGAGAATGGGTAATCATTTGGCGTAGTTCGTTGTTTTCAGGGGGTCCATTTTTGGGAGAGAACGAACTATGTTCGATGGTGCGGATGCTTCCCAGGTTCATTGCCGCAACATCAGCCCTGCGTTCTTCAGGTATGCTGCCCACGCCATGTACGCCGAACAATGCAGGGTGGACGTGCTCTTGACCGTTGGTGCTGCGTAGGGCGTGGGGATCCCAGGTGATGCGCACGGTTGGATCACGCTCAGCAATAGAAGGGTCGTGAACGGCTTCTATCGCGAGCAATTCCATTGCCACGGTGCCAGGGCCATGGCCAGCAGACAGCGACAGGCCGATGGTTTGGATTGCTTCGGCATCAAGGTCAAAGAGGGCTGTATACCAGGAGGGTGTAAAGCCTTGTAAAGGAATGACGGTAGTACGCTCGCCGCCAAGGAGTGGAAGTGCCCCATGGCGCTGCCATTGTTGGCCGAGATGGTCGTGGATAATCACATTGGCAGCGAGATCGTTATGGGCCTGAGAGCGCCAAGTGACCCGTAAGGCGTTGGCCTCGCGCACCACCACCGGTTCTGGCAGGCGCCAGCGGAGGTCTGCGTGTTCGCTGGCATCAACCACCTGTTCGGGAAGAAAAGCGGTCCAGATGAGGGGGCCGCCCTGTGCATCTTGCTGCCAATGACTTGGCCAGTCACCACCGCTTACTGGGGTGCCCGTGTGCAGCAGTGGTGAACGCGCGGCCCAAACTTCCTGAAGGATATCCTGCGGTGGATCATCGTTGCGCTGCCATGTTCCAGTGATCTGGCCGGTGTAGACCACGCCATGCAGGGGGAAGTCCACCCGCCGCCAGGAAGGAGTGCTAAAGTCACTGCGTAATAGTGGCGGTAGCGTTTCCGGGCTTTGGTTGAGGCGAAACTGACCGCGAAAACGGTACTCCACTGCAGGGTTTCCCAGTTGCTGCGGGCCGGAGAGGGTAAAGGCGATGGTGCCCTGCAGGTGACCATCCTCTAAAGAGAACTCAAGCGTGTCTACGACCCGCTGTAGCCGGCGAATATGCGAGGGTTGTAGGTCCTCCTGGAATTGCCAGCTACGCAGATCGATCTGTCCATCCTGTTCACCATCACGTAGGTGGGTGCGAACAAAGACGCTACGATCAGAGCGTCCGCCGATGCCTGGGAGGCCGATGACGACCTGTTGTCGGTGATCTGGGCGCGCGGAGGGGAGTACCTCACCTGAGAAAATCGTTGCTATGGGAGTCATTGGCGGGTCGTTTTCCATTGCATTGAGCACCGATGCGGCCCCAAGCAGTATGAGCAGTGCGCTTGTGGAGCCAGCGGAGAGCAGCATGGAGGTATTCCTTGGTGTAAATAGGGGCAGCGTGGATGTCACAGTAAAGGTTATCTCTCTTACGTAATATGGCTCCCAGCGTTCACCTACAACCTTTTGCTGGACTCAGCGGCAGTATTGGACAGCATAGCAAGTTCGTAGCCGCCCCTTGATCAAGGTGCGGAGCGTGCCCAGGCTGTGGTGTACTATGATACACAAGCTGACTGGGTGCTTTAGGCCACGCTGCGATCGTGGTGCCACGGCATGCGAGCGGTCTGCCTCGTCAAAGCTATCTTGCTGGGATGGCTGAAGGGTAGACTGCGGCGCATTTTTTTTTTGCTTCGGGAGCACGTTATGATTTGGGACACCTCTGTTTTGCCTTCGCCTCGCCAGTATCGACCGATTACGCGGGCTTCGGTGAAGAAGCTCCCCCAGTGGGGGATTCTGGATGCTGAAGTTCAGGAGGCCATTGAGGTGGTATCCACCGTCCTCCCCTTTAAGACCAATCAGTATGTTGTGGATGAGTTGATTGATTGGTCACAGGTGCCCCATGATCCGATTTTCCAGCTCACCTTTCCCCAGCGCGGTATGTTGAGTGACAGTGATTACCGTCTCATTCAGCGCTTGATTCGTGCCGATGCAGATCGCGAAACCATCCAAGCCACGGCACGAAAAATCCAGGAGCGGCTCAACCCCCATCCTGCGGGTCAGATGACTCACAATGTGCCCCATCTTGATGGCCGCCCCCTGCAAGGCCTGCAGCACAAATATAATGAAACAGTACTGGTCTTCCCCACTGCAGGGCAGACCTGTCATGCCTACTGTACCTTCTGTTTTCGGTGGGCGCAGTTTGTCGGTGATGCAGACTTACGCTTTGCCACCAAAGAGGCGGATGATTTGGTTGCCTACTTGCGTCGTCATAAAGAAGTCACCGATGTGCTGATTACTGGTGGCGACCCCATGGTGATGAAGACGCGGGTTTTGGCTCGCTATATTGAGCCGCTGCTGAGCGAGCCTGGGCTTGAACATATCCAAGATATTCGCATTGGCACTAAATCCGTTGCCTACTGGCCGCAACGCTATGTGCATGAAGATGATGCCGATGACTTATTGCGACTGTTCGAGCGAGTGGCCGAAGCAGGCAAGCATTTAGCGATTATGGGCCACTACAATCACCCCATGGAGCTGCGTACGCCCATGGCCCAAGCCGCCGTGCGTCGTATTCGTTCCACTGGTGCCAATATTCGCATGCAGTCACCCTTGGTTCGTCACATTAATGACGATGCTCAAGCCTGGAATGAGCTCTGGAAAGAGGGCACTCGTTTGGGCTGCATACCGTATTATATGTTTGTCGAGCGCGACACTGGGCCCAAGCACTATTTTGAGGTGCCCTTGGCTCGTGCCTGGGAAATATTTCGTGAGGCCTTTCAGACCCTGCCAGGTTTAGCGCGAACGGTGCGAGGCCCATCCATGAGTGCCTTCCCTGGCAAGGTGCTCATTGATGGTGTGGCGGAAATACATGGCGAGCAGGTGTTTTGCCTGCAATTTTTACAGGCGCGTAATCCCGATTGGGTGCGCCGTCCCTTCTTTGCCCGCTTTGATCCCGATGCTGTGTGGTTGGACGATTTAGAACCCGCCTTCGACGACGAGTTTTTCTTTTGCGACCAAGGAGTGGGATCGCCAGAGCACTAGTGTGATGATCCGCCCCGAACCACCAGCAGTCCGTGTGCCGGGTTAGCTCCTAACTGGCCTGTTGGTGGCTGAGTTGTTCGGCTTGAATGGCGGTAAGGGCGATGGTGTAGACAATGTCCTCTACCAGGGCGCCCCGCGAGAGATCGTTGACGGGTTTGGCCAAGCCTTGCAGCAAGGGGCCAATGCTGACGACGCTGGCAGAGCGCTGCACTGCTTTGTAGGTGGTATTGCCGGTATTGAGGTCGGGGAAGATGAATACCGTGGCCCGACCAGCCACTGGCGAATCGGGAGCCTTGGAGCGAGCAACGCTTTCGATGGTGGCAGCATCATATTGCAGGGGACCATCAATGATTAAATCGGGTTGGCGTTCCTTAGCCAAGGCGGTGGCTTGACGCACGCGCTCTACTTCGGCGCCATGACCACTGCTACCAGTGCTATAGCTGATCATCGCTACGCGGGGTGGGATGCCAAAGGCCCTCGCCGAAGCAGCGCTTTGCAAGGCGATATCGGCAAGTTGCTCGGCAGTGGGCTCGGGGTTGACGGCGCAATCGCCATAGACCACCACCTGATCGGGCAGGCACATAAAAAATACCGAAGAGACCAGGGCGGCATTGGGGGCCGTTTTAATTAATTGCAGGGCGGGCCGAATGGTGTTGGCGGTGGTATGCACGGCACCAGAGACGAGCCCATCAACTTCCCCCAGTTTGAGCATCATGGTGCCCAGCATAACCGTGTCTGCCAACTCGCTTACAGCGATGGCTTCGGTCATGCCCTTGTGTTTGCGCAACTCCACCAAGCGCCCAACATATCGTTCGGCCACCAGGGCGGGATCAAGGATATCGATGTCATCGGGTAACTGTACGCCCGCCCGTTGCGCCGCTTCTTGAATGTGCTCGGGATTGCCCAGCAACACACACCGAGCAATGCCACGCTCGTGGCAGATGGCGGCAGCACGTAGGGTGCGGGGCTCATCGCCTTCGGGTAAAACGATGCGCCGCGCCGCAGCCCGCGCCCGCTCTATGAGATTATGGCGGAAGGCTGGTGGGGAGAGGCGGTGTTCGCAGGTTTGTTCGAGCCAGCCGGCGATGTGTTGTGGATCCAGATGATTGGCCACGGTATTCATCACTACTTCCACACGCTCGGCATCGTCTACGGGAACTTCGCGATCGAGAGAGAGGATGCGATTGGCTGTGGAAAAAGAGTTGGAATCGGTAAAAAATATGGGCAGGCCGCTGGCCAGCACTGGGCGACACAGTTTCATGATTGCCGGACTGGGTTGGAAACCGCCAGTGAGGAGGATGCCGGCAAAGCGGATACCTCCCAAAGCAGCTACGGTAACCGCGAGGAAAATATCTTCACGATCGCCTGGAGTAATGATGAGAGTGCCAGGGGCAAAGGCTTCAACACAATTGGTCACCGTGCGGGCGATAATACGGATGTCTTTGACCCGCCGCGATGCGCTATCCCCCACATGGTACATGTCGGCGCCCAATTGCCGAGCAACATCGGATGCGCGCAGCCAACCCAACTGCGGGTAAGCTGGGATAAAGGCAATGGGGCGCAGGCCTTCACGCTCGATGGCCTGACGAAGGTCGCGCACTGCTACCTGTAAACTTGCCGGTTCCACCATGGGGGGCTGACCCAGGACTGGATCAGCTGCCGCCTGCTCTTCGGGCATGGGGACCGGCACTTGGTTGACAATGGCGCCAAGAATGCGTTCGCTGCTTGGCCCGCCGTATCCACGTGCGGTTACCGCCAAATGTTCAGCAATATTATCGCGCACCCCACGCTCATCAGGGGCCGTTACGAGAATTACTCGCGCATCTAACGCTCGTGCCATGGCTTCATTGAGTTTATCCGCATAGGCATAATCCTGACTTGGCACCACGCCTTCTATGATTACCACTTGGCAATCCCGATCGACCTGGGCCATAAGGGCTACCACCCGTTCCAGGAGGACCTGATCATTGCCTTGGGAAAGGAGTCGTTCGGCTTCGCCAAAGCGGATGGGTTCAGGGGGATTATGGGCGGTTGTTTGTCGTACCAGGGCTGTCGAGCGCTCGGGGATAGCGGCGTTGGGCTCAGCTATAGGTTTGCAAAAGCCGGCCTGAATACCTGCCCGCTCCAAGGAGCGAAGTAAGCCAAGACAAATGGAGGTGGTACCCACCCCGCCATGAGTGGGGGTGACCAGGATACTGTGGGCAGTTGTCACGCGGATTCTCCTTCTGCTTCGCGCACCACGGCCAAGGTTTCGCGGGCAATTTGCAGCTCTTCGTTGGTGGGTACCACCAGGGCAATGCCACCATCGTCTTGGCTAATGCGTCCGTTACTCATGGCCCCATGGCGAGCGTTGCGTTGGGGATCTTCTTGGATGTCGAAAAGGTGTAAATGCGAGAGGACTTGGCTGCGAATGGGCACGGCATTTTCACCAATGCCGCCGGTGAAGACCACTGCATCCAGGCGTCCCATGGCCACCGCGAGCCCCGCAATGTGCTTGGCCAAGCGATAACAGAAGACATCAATGGCAAGTGCCGCACCAGGATGTCCATTATCGCGGGCTTCCACCAATTGCCGCATATCGTTACTGAGGCCATCGCTCAGGCCCAAGAGTCCACTCTCTTTATTGAGGGCATTGGTGATGGCCTCGGCCGAACGACCGAGACGCTGCGCCATAAAGGCGATAATACCCGGATCAATGTCGCCTGAGCGCGTGCCCATGACTAGGCCTTCAAGCGGGGTGAGGCCCATGCTGGTGTCAACGGCCTGGCCGCCAAGCACTGCCGCGGCTGAGCATCCATTGCCGAGATGTGCGGTTACCAGGGCAAGGGAACAGGGCTCTTGATCCAAAAGCATGGCGGCCTGATGGGCGACAAAACGATGACTGGTGCCATGGAAACCGTAACGGCGCACACCGTGATCGCGGTACCATGCTTCGGGCACGGCATAACGGTAGGCGTGTTGGGGCATGGTCTGATGGAAGGCGGTATCAAATACCGCCACCTGGGGAAGGCTTGGGTAGGCAGCTTGGGCGGCGGCGATCCCTTCCAGATTGGCGGGATTGTGCAGCGGCGCTAAATGGGAAACGGCTTGGATTTCCTGCAGCATAGCGGCATCCAAAAGTGCCGAGGCGGTAAAGCGATCGCCGCCGTGTACCACTCGGTGCCCCACCGCCAGGGGAGCTGGGATCTGGGCCTGATCAATGATCGCCACAATTGCCTGCAGGGCTTGTCCATGATCAGCCCCCGCCAAGGCTTGATGCTGGCGTTGGCCTTCATCACGGCGCCACTGCACATTGGCGTTATCCGAGCCAAGGCATTCAGCGATGCCGCTTATGGGTTGCGTGCCATCGCTGGGTTGCACCACAGCGAACTTAATCGAGGACGAGCCGCAATTACATACCAAGATGGTTGCCGACTCATTGGGGACGGTGTGTGCCAGGGTCATGGCATCAGTATGGTGGGTGGCATGACCTGTCATGCGTTAGCGGAATGACCTTGAACAGGATGCATATTAGGCGGATCCCAGCAGTGCACGTCGTAGGGGCTTGGGCAGAGTAAAGAGTCGCGGAGTAAGGCTTGGTTCCCACAAGGTTAAATCCTCCAGCCAGGAAACCTGATGATCATGAAGCTGCCGTGGGTCGCCACTGTTGGAGGCCCAGGCAAAGGCCATACTTCCGCCAGGAAGACTGGGAATGCCGATGGTATAGGGGTAGACATGGGTAAACATGGCCGAAAGCTCGCTCAAAGTTCGGCGGCAGCTCTCGCCATCGTGAAAGGGACTGCCCAGGGGGCATACCAGAACCCCATTGGGGCTGAGGTGGCGATTGAGGATCTCAGCGAAGCTGTGGGCGTGGACGGTTTCGCTGGCCGGATCATAGAGATGGGCAGCATCAATAATAATCAGGTCAAAGCGTTGCTGGGGATCGAGATGAGCCATGTAGCGATGGCCATCATCAATGATCAGGGTTACCCGAGGATCATCAAGGCCACGAGCTAAATTGGGGAAATGGCTGCGGCATACCTCCACCACGCGCTGATCGATTTCCACGACTTGGACGCTGCGGAGATGTGGATAGCGGGCCAGTTCGCGCGCCACTCCACCATCGCCACCGCCAATAATACACGCATGCTCCACCTTGGGGTGGGCATGCATAGCGGGATGGGCTAGGGCCTCGGCGTAGAGATCTCCATCGGCATCGGTAAGGACAATTTCACCCCCCAAATCCAGCACCTTGCCAAAGGCAGGGGAGTCATACACGGCCAAGCGTTGGAAGGGGGTGCACTCCGAGTGCAGTACCCCGCGTAGGCGTAGGCGTAGGCCTACATCTCCACCGTGGAGATGTTCCAGCCAGAGATCCAGCAGTTCTCCGCTCATTGGGGAAGCTCCTCTTCGATGACCACAATACGGGTCTTGGGAAAAAAGTTGAATTCCGTGGCGCTGGCGGCGGTGTAGGCCCCCATCATGGGTGAAATAATGCAGTCACCAGGCGCTAAATCAGGGAGGGGGATGCCCTCGTAGACCACATCCACCGAGTCACAGGTGGGGCCGGCTACCACTGCTCGCTGCCGTGGGCTTTCGTCGCCTTCCAGTTCACGCAGGGTTATCACGCTGTAGTCGCAGTGATCGTAGAGTTTCCCTGAATAACTCCCATATAAACCTTCATCCAAGTAATACCAACGTACCCCATTGCGATCCGACTTACCCATGACCGAGGAAACCAAGGTCATGGCTGGGGCGCTTATAAAGCGTCCGGGCTCGGCAATCAGGCGCACTCCGGGAAAGGTGCGTTCCAATTCATTGCGAATGGGCGCGCAGAAATCCTGAATCGGCAGCATGGGCTCGGTATAGGGTACGGGAAAGCCGCCACCAATGTCCAGGGTATCGAGGGTAATCCCCTCTAATGCGGCGAGAGAGAAGAGGCGCCGGCAAAAGCCAATGGCTTCCAAGTATTTGCCCGCATTACTGCACTGGGAGCCCACATGGAATGCAAGCCCGCGAACCGTGAGGCCCATGCCCTGGGCCTTGAGTAAAAGATCCAGCGCTTCATGCGGTTGTACGCCAAACTTATATGAGAGATCCACAATCGCTTCGGGACTGCGAAAGGAGAGCCGCATCAAGAGCTGTATACGATCGGCGTAAGGAATAAATTTAGGTAATTCGTAGGGGTTATCGAAAACAAAGGTGGTAATGCCTGCATCCAAGGCGTAGCGAATATCACTGTCGCGTTTGATGGGATGGGTGTGGATAATGCGCCCAGGGGCGATGCTTTGCTGGCGAACGACATCGACTTCGCCGTTTGAGCAGACGTCAAACCACGCCTGCTCTTGATCCAGAGCCGCCACTACGGCTGGATGAGGGAGGGGTTTCAGGGCATAATGCGGCTCAACCCCAGGGAGGGCGGCGCGGAAGGCCCGATATTGATTGCGCACCACTTCTGTGGAGAGCAGGAGCAGTGGCGCACCGTGGCGCTCAATGCAGGTGCGGATAGTGGTGACTGGCGGGAGTGTGGCGAGATACACGAGAGCCCTCAATGGCGTAGTGGCGAGTGGAGCGGCAAGTGGAGAGACGAGCGCACAAATGGTGTTCTATGGAGCTTTGGAGGAGATGGATAATTCCGAGAGATCGCGGTTAATGTCAATTTCATCTGCAAAGCGCGGATTGGCATCGGTGATAATGGGCAGGTCGCGGGCTGCCCCACGCAGGCGCGCCACATAGGGGAATTCCACCTGCATGGAATGATGTGTTTGAGGACTGTAGACTTCAAGGCCTTCTATATGGCGTTGCAGCAAACGATTGGCAACCTCATCACTGCTGAGTGCGCCAAGCAAGGGACGGTTACTGGAAACCGCCACCGCCCACAGCACCGCGTACATCTGAATGTAGATGTAGAAGACATTGGTATAGGTGAATACCTCGCCCAGGGTGCCAAGTATTTGTTGGTAGGCGCGAGGTCTAGAAATGGGTGATTCGGCGTGCATCACAAAGATGCCGTTGTCGTCGCGCAGGCGTCCCTGAACCGTTTGGAAGAAATCCTTAGTATAGAGCATGGTGCTGGGACCAAAGGGATCGGTCATGTCCATGATGACGGTGTCGAAGGTGTCACTGGTAGACTCGAGATATTTACGCCCATCACCAATTTCCAGACGTACGCGAGGATCGTCAAAGGCACCCTGACTCATTTCCGGGAAGTATTCACGGCACACCTCAACCACCTGGCCATCAAGCTCTGCTTGGACCACTTCCTGGGGGTGATGTTTGAGCACTTCGCGGGCAATGCCCCCATCTCCAGCACCAATGATCGCTACCGAACGTGGATCAGGATGAGCCGTAAGAGCTGGGTGAACCATGGTTTCATGGTACAACCAGTCGCGTTTTTCGGCGACCTGGGTGATATTATCCAAAAGCATGACCTTGCCCATCTCTTCGGTGTGCACCACTTCAAGGAGCTGGTAATCGGTTTGGCGCTTATGAATGCTATGGTTGATGGTATAGAAAAAGCCAAATCCAGGATTGAGGCGCTCGGCTAAATAGCGGGTGGTCATGTGGTTATCCTTCGATAGTAGAAGAGAGAGCAGAGACTCGGGTTCAGGGCAACGCAAAGCTTGCCAAGGGAAAGGCATGCCCGCTTCGCAGGGCAAGTTGTTCGCACACAAGCGCCCTATTTGGGGCGTTTTATGCTGGCCGATCAGGAGATCAGCGCCCCCAGGGCGAGCTTTGCGCCGCCCTGGGCTTGGCAAGAGCACCTGTGCCCAGCCTCTGGCGGGGCTACTATCACGCTTGGCGGTGTTGCTCAAGCGCGCCTTGTCCAGCGCGCATCCACTTTCCTTGTGAAGCATGGGAGAGGAGTCGCTTGACCATTGCTGGGCGGACTGGCATACTTGATTTCACCAAGCCTTTGGCTTCAAGCACTGGTAGGAAAGTTTCCCCTTATGCCCGCACCATCTGTTTCATCTAATACCACTCGCATGTTAGGGCCCTATGTCCTGGGTCCGCGCGTCGGACTTGGCGGCTTTGCTGAAGTGTTCAAAGTCCAGCACCATCAAAGTCACGAGGTGGTGGCAGCAAAGGTGCTTCGCAAGGAATTCGTTCAGGACAGTAGTGCTCTAGAAGGTTTCGAGCGGGAGGCTTCCATGCTGCAGTCGCTGGATCTGCGCGGCATCCCGAAGCTAATCAAAAAGGATCGGTTGGGCGATCGACCGGCACTGATTATGGATTTTATTCGCGGACATCCCCTGCATAAGTTCCTTCAGGAAAAGATTGAATTTGACAAGGTGAGTAGCTTAACCGCAATGATTCGGCTGGTCGCGAGTCTGCATGCTGCTGGAATCCTCCATAATGATCTCAAGCCCGAAAACTTTATGCTGGGAAGTGACAATACCGTTTATCTTGTGGATTTTGGCAATGCGACCCATGCCAGCGATAAGATGTCGTTGTTGGGTCGTTTGTTTCGTCGTCGGCGCAGCATCAGTGGTACTCCAGCCTATATGGCCCCTGAGCTCATCCGTGGTGGTGCACCCAATTACCGTACCGATGTCTATGCCTTGGGGGCCTGTGCCCATTACGTTCTCACTGGGCAAACCTTGATCGAAGGTAGCGGTGCAACCTCGAAAATGCGTAAGGCGGTAAAGGGGAAGCAGAAATCGGTCTCCGAGCGGATCTCCCGTTTGCCGCGTGATTTGGTGCAAATAGTGGATCGTGCCTGTTCGCCCGATCCTGACATGCGCCCCTTGGATGCGCAAAGCATGAGCCATCAATTACAACGGCACTTTAAAAGTGGCTACTATCGTAAGCCTACCGAGCTCAATAGTGTGCTCAACCGCCTGAAGGCCCAAGAGCACTCATCGGGATAAAGAAGGATGTGTTTGTTGGGGGCCTGTGAGGCGGGCATGCCTTCCCCATGGCAAGCTGTGCGTTGCCTTGGCTTTGCTCACCGCTAGCCGCTAGACAGCGGGCGTGTCTACGGCAGTATGCCTTTTTCCTTGAGAACGTACACAGAAAGAGGGTCGGATGTCTATCGCAGCCGTATTTCCTGGACAAGGCGCCCAAGTGGTGGGTATGGGAAGCAGTCTAGCCGAGCGCTTCCCCAGTTGTCGGCGTATACTCGATCAAGCAGACGATATAATGGATATGGCCTTATCGGACATTATCGCCAATGGTCCGATGGAAGACTTAACCCGCACTGATATGAGTCAGCCTGCGATTCTGGTGGTTTCTTGGATGGCCTATACTGCGTTGACCGAAACCTTCCGTGATCTTCGTTTTAGTGCCGCCGCAGGCCTCAGCCTTGGCGAGTATACGGCATTACTGGCCGCAGATGCGATTGATTTTCCCGATGCCTTGCGTTTGGTGGCGTTGCGTGGTCGTGCCATGCAGGAAGCCGCCGAAGCCCAGCCCAGTGGCATGGTGGCATTAATTGGAGCCGATGAGGCGGGCGCTAATGCCTTATGTCAGGCGGTGGCCCAAGGCGAGGTCTTGCAGGTCGCGAATCTCAATGCACCGGGCCAAGTGGTGATTTCAGGAACCCAGGAAGCATGCGATCGTGCCGTGGCGGCAGCCCGCGAGCATGGTATTCGCCGTGCCATGCCGTTGCCAGTGGCGGGCGCCTTCCATTCGCCACTTATGGCGCCTGCGGCAGATCGTCTTGCTGCAGCCTTGGCCGAGGTTCCCTTCCGCGATCCGCAGATTCCCGTGTATGCCAACGTTGATGCAGCACCGGTTACCACAGCCGAGGCCATTGCCCCGTCATTGGTGCAGCAGTTGACCATGCCTGTGCGCTGGGCAGATAGTGTTCAGGCCATGCTTGTCGGTGGTGCTACCACTTATATTGAAATGGGTCCCGGCAAAACCTTAAGCGGTATGATTGCGCGCACGGTGCAAGGCGTGACCTGTCATAATATCGCTGAAGCTGAGGATGTCTTTACGGTTGGCGGCAGCGCCTAAGTCGGGCATATGAGGCGCTGCCGGCGCGGGGATGTCTCCTAGAGTATTTCCGCGGCAAGCCCGGCTAAGGGAGAGCGCTCCGCTTTGGCGAGGGTAATGTGGCCGGAAATCTCTTGGCCACGCATGCGCTCTACCAGATAGGTGAGGCCATTGGAATTGGCGTCCAAATAGGGGTTGTCAATTTGGTACGGGTCGCCAGTGAGGATAATGCGGGTATTGACGCCAGCGCGGGAGATAATCGTTTTAATCTCATGGGGGGTGAGATTTTGTGCTTCATCAACGATTAAAAAGTGATTGCTGATGGAGCGGCCGCGAATGTAGGTGAGGGCTTCAAGGGTGATGGTTTCTTCTTTGAGGAGCCGTTTGATCACCTCATCAGGGTCGCGTTCTTCGCTACCAAGAATAAATTGGAGATTGTCAAATATTGGTCCCATCCAGTGCGTGAGCTTTTCGTCTTTACTGCCAGGAAGATAGCCAATGTCTTTCCCCAGGGGGATGACTGGTCGCGAGACCAGTAATTTTGCCTGCGCCTCATCACGAAGAACTTTTTGCATGCCGGCGGCAATGGCGAGAAGGGTCTTGCCGGTACCCGCGGATCCCACCAGGGTGATGAGTTTTATCTGATCATCGAGGAGAAGGTCAAAGGCGATGCGTTGCTCAAGGTTGCGCGGAGTAATGCCGTAGAGCGGACCTTTCATGGCCTCAAGTGAGCGCAGGTGTTTACTGGGGCGGTGATAGCGTCCGAGGACGGTGTGTTTGCGATCATCAGCATCCACCAGCAAAGCGTACTCATTGGCATTGAGGCTGTCGGGACTAATCGGCAGTGACCCTGAAGACTCAAAATCGCTGACAGCTTTGCCCGGCATGGTCAAGGTGCGCCAGCCGCGATACAGTTCATCAATATTGACTTTTTGGTTTTCAAAATCCTCACAGATAATACCCAGAGCATCGCCCTTAATCCGAGCGTTGATGTCTTTAGAGACGAAAACAACGTTATGGCCCTCGCGTTTGAGGGCATGGGCACAGCCAAGAATGCGATTGTCATTTACCCCAGGTAAGAGTTCCTCTAACAGGTCGTAGCGTAACACTACCTGAACCAGTCCACCGCTATCGGTGGGAATGCCTTCACGTAGGCTTCCCTTTTGCCGCAGACGATCGAGAGTGCGCGCAACCTCGCGACTATTGCGGCCCAGTTCGCTGCCGCCAGCCTTGAATTTATCAAGCTCTTCAAGAACGGTTATGGGAATGACAATATGATTATCGGCAAAAGAAAATATCGCATTGGGGTTGTGGAGGAGGACATTGGTGTCGAGAACAAAGGTTTTACTAGAGGCATCAATCATGGTGGTGGCAATTATCCTTCAGTGTGGGTGCGAGAGCATAATGTAAAAAATTTCTGTGAGGACGGTTAGCGAACGGTTTCAGGGGGTTCATGGATCATCAGGAGGCCTTCGCCAAGGACCACAATGCCATTGGTGTTATCGGGGAGATTGTGCTCGAAGACCACCCGCTCGCCATTGGGTTGAGTGGCATCAAGTTCCCAATTGTTTTCGCCGATAAGAATGCGGATAACTGTAGGGGTGGCTCCGAGTTCCGGCACCGCGAAGGGCACAAAATCTCCATCGGTGCCTTGATCAAGGGGGCCAACGCGAATGCGCATGGGCGCATTGCCCGTCACCTTTATGGTGATGCCCTTTTCCCCCTCACGCAAAGGTATGCCCAGTCCAGACATCATTTCGCCTTCAGGAACGATGATCGCCGGAGATTCAGGGTCTTTGACGGTATCGCCATAGGGAGTTAAGCCGAGCGAGGTGAGCGCCGCTTGCTTGCGGGCAACGTTTTCGGCGTGCACGGCATCGCGACGTCCAAAGCGATGGATGGTCACCTGGTCCATGGCAATTTCGCAGCCCCCCGTGGTGCTAATGCGCAGTGAAGGGGAAGTTCGTGGAACCCGCACCTGTATGGGATCCAGGCGATTCACAGTGATGATCATGTGTTGCTGCAGGGGGTCATGCTGCATGCGCAGGCTGTGCTTGGTCGTGGTGTCAAAGGTGAATTCATGATGTTGGGTAGTGCTTAAACCGGCGCTGTGAATGCTGAGGCGGTTGTTTTCCGGATTACCAGTGATGGTGACCCCGCGGAAATCAAAGGAAAAGGTTCCCTGACGATTGCGCAGGCTCCACGACACTTCAAGGCTTTCGGCATTGCCTAAATCATCGCGTTGCAGATGGCTGCTGGCGCCGCTGCTGCTATAGGTGCCTGCAGCGATCATCCAGCCACTGCGCAGTGGAAAGGCATTGCGGTGATCGGGATCATCAAAGGTAAGGTCATCGAAATCTTGCCCACTTCCCGCAATGATGGTGTCGCGTTCTGAGCTGAGGTGATCGATGGCTTTGCGGACTTGTTGATGTTCATGTAAAGGACTGGAGCGAAGTTGCTCGATAACCGTCTCTAGCGCGCGTGTATCGCGATGCGCCACAGCCTCCATGCCATTACGTACAGTGGAAAAGAATTCACGGTCGATGTCCATCTGCAAGAGTTGCTGCAATTGCTCATGGTGATCGTAGGATGCCTGTTGAGCGCTTTGCACGATGCGCGCGGCTTGGGTGCGTTGCCCCGCAACCATATTGACTACTGCGGCAACGGCCAGATGTGGGCCTTCCATGCCTTGACTGCGTGCGACTTGTTGAAACAGGTTCGCAGTTTCATCAATGCCGATGTCGCTCCAGCGCATGGTCATGGTGCTTCCGGTGGGAGAGCGAATAGCCAAGCCATTATCGGTGGGGGCAACAACGTCCCAGGATCCGCCGGCAACGGGGTTGTTGATGCGAAGGCGGGATTGATGTGCTTCGATGGCGTGCTGGATAGTGGCAGCCCGTTGAAACCATAGATCTATGCGTTGGGCGATCAGTCCATAGTGCGGATCATCGGCAGGAAGCGAGGCAATGGCTTCGTTGGCTGCTGGGCGTTGGCTGGGGCTGCTGCGAAGGCTGTTTACCAAGCGTGCATCAGCTTCAAGGGCGGCTCGACTAAAGCCGCTGGGACTTACCTCAGGGACAGTGAAGTCTCCTGCTTGGGCCAAGCTTTCTTCATCCTCGTCTGCGACCTCAGCAGGGCTGTCATCTGGCTGTGATGGCGTAGGCGTGTGTGGCGCTGCTTCTACCGCTTCAGGGGCCTGGGCAATACGCTCTTGTGCCCACTCGCTGTCGGCGTCGTCCATCCCCCAGCGCTCTAGGGCAGGGTTGAGCAGTTGTTGCAGTTGGTTTCGGTTGCCAGTATGGGCTTCGGCTTCTTGGCGGAGTGTATCGCGGGCACGTTCATATTCACCCTGCACGGCTTGCAGAAGCGCACTGCGGGTTTCATTATCACCTAAATTTTCTTGAATATATGCCTGGGCATCGGCAAAGCGCTGCTCGCGACGAAGGTGGCCTAATTGTAGTTGTTGTTGGGCGCTGAGCTGGCTGGGGCCGCTTGTGCGCGGAGTGTCTGGCTCAGGAGCGCGAGGGGTGGGGCTTTCCGTCGCGGGCGGATCGATATCTGCTGGATCGTCTTGGCTGGCAATGCTATCTCGATATTGGTCGCGAAGGGTGCGCAGGCGATGTTCCAGAGCGCTGCGTTGTGGTCCGCTTACTCCGGCGACTGCTTCCCGAGCAGCCTGGTAGAGACTGTCATCCTCAGGGGATTGACTATAGGCCTCCACTGCTTGGGTTGCTCGCGTTTGTGGATTGGTGATCCGCTCGCGCTGGCCTTCGGATGGGGAGGGAGAGGCGCTGCTTTCCTCCTCGTTTGGTGCGGCAATAGCGACTTGCGTGTGCTGTTGCTGCATATGCAGAACGTAGGCGATTGTGGCCACCAAAAGCAGGGCCATACCGGCAATAATAACTATCCCACCACGGCTCATCCCCGACTTGCGCCGGCCAGCACCACGACGATACGAGCCAGTCTCGTTGTCGCGTCCGGGGCGATAGTTGCCAGTGCCGCGCATGGTGGTAGTAGTCGTCCCAGGGACGGTTTTACGGGTGCGTCGACCAGTGTTTTCACCGGTGAATGTTCGTGTCCCACGTCCGCCAGCACCACTGAGCGGGCCGGTGCCGCCACGGGTGCGTGAGCCGGTTTCGCTGCGGCGTTTGGCCCCTGTTTGCGAAAGGGTGCGTCGCTTGAGGCCAGCAAAACAGCGCTCAATGGCTTCGATCACTTCGCCATAGTGTTGGAAACGCTCACGGCGTTCAGCGCTAGTGAGGCGAGTGAGGAGGGAGGCGATGTCGCGGGGAAGGGTTTCGGCAAAGGCGCGCACGCGCTGCTGGCCCGTGGCATTAAAGCGGTTTAAGGCCTCAATGGCATTGAGTCCAGTGACCAACCCTTCGGCAGAAAGCATGCGATAGAGCAGGCTTCCCAGAAGGAAGAAGTCGGTGCGCAGATCGGATGGAGCATCGTTGAGGAGGTGTTCTGGGGCCAAGTAGAATTCGGTGCTGGGGCTTTGCCCAGTCATGGCTGGAACCAGATGGGCATGGGCTTTGGGGATGCCAATATCATCTACGATCACCCGACCATCACCAGCTACCAGTATGGAAGATGGGGTGAGATGTCCGTGGATAACCCCACTGCGGGCAGCCTCTTCAAGGCCTAGGGCAACCTGCTGAAGCACTTCCATGGCTTGTTGCTCACCAAGATTGCGACGGCGGGCAAGGACATGGGCGAGGCTTTCAAAATCTGGAGTGTCGTCACTAATAATGTAGGCACGTGGGCCCTGCCAGCGCAGAGAGTTGATGGGAAGCAGATTGGGATGCGATACTTTTGCCGCCATACGCACATAGGGCTCAATCTGCACCCGATAGCCAGGGCTGGCGAGCATCTCGGCATTAATGCGGAAGGCCCGGACTTTGCGCCCCTTTTGCTGATCATAGAGACGGAAGCGTTGTCCTAAAGGATTGTCATCAAGTTCTTTGATCAGGTCAAAACCAGCCAGCTCGAAGGGGGCGATACCGTTTGCGGAGCTCGTATTGCTGACGCTTGGGCGTAGGGCATCATGGCTGCTGATGGGGCTTCCAGGGCCGCTGGGCACACTTTGTAAGCCGTAGCTGGCGGTTCCAGTACCGGCGTGGGAATGATGCTGACTGCCTTGGGGCGCTTCCAGGGGTGCGGGACCGGTAAGCCCCGTGTCGGGATTGATGACTTGAATGGTGGCTCCGCATGATCCACAGGTAAAGACATCTCCAACCGCAGCCTCCTCCACCTCAAGCATGGATTCACAGGCGTGACAGCACAATAACCAGCCATCTTGCTCGCTACTTACCAAGCTCGGCTCTGGCCCCTGAGGAAGGGTGCTCAAAGCATTTTCGGCTTCAGGTACCAAGATGGAAGAAATGGTGAGCCACGCTGCATCCACGCCCTTGCCGTCGGTAGCCACGGTTTGAATTGATGGCGCGGAAAGATGGTTGAGCAGCGGGTCAAGCTGTGTTGGGGGTAAGGAGGCAGAGTCATCACTGTGGTTATAGGCAATAACCATGGGCAGTTGCTCAGGCAGTTGATGGCCGCGTAGCTGCTCAAGCAGGTCGTTCATTCTATCGATGTTATTATCGAGTTGCTGGCGACGGGTGTCGGCAATAAAGATCACTGCATCGCTGGCCTCAACCAAGGCCCGCCGCGCAAGTTTGGAGCGCGAGCGGCCGCTGAGGGTAATGATCGTTGCCAGCAGGGGGCGACCGCTAATGGTCACTTGCTGACCACTGTCCCAGACGAAGGCTTGCGCTTCTTCGCCCTCGAGATCAATCGCTTGAATGGCCGTACAGGCATCTTCGCCGAGATGTCGATGCAGGGCATGCAGGAAAGTGGCACGGCCTGAATGAGTAGCGCCGTAGAGCACAATCTTGCAGGCTACTGCTCCATTGGGGGTCACGTACATGGCAGGCTTCCGCGGGTAAGGGAAAGAGTGGCAATTATTGGTAAGTATGTACTCGACAAGGGTTGGTGCGAGCGATTTATGCTGCCCTAATCGCCGCCCTGTGATCCGCTGTGCTGAGGATTTTGCACCGTTGATGGTTGCTTACAAGGGGCGGGTCTGTTGAAAAATGAGCCTATGATTACCACTATCAGGCCAACGGTTATGCCGCTGTCAGCGATGTTAAAGGTTGGCCACACATAATTGATGCCGATCACATTGAGATCGCAGTGGATGAAGTCTCGCACCCCACCATAGCCGCCACCTGGAAGGATGCTTAAAAAACGATCGTAGGCATTGCCCAAGGCGCCGCCGATAATCATCGCAAAGCCCAAGTGATCGCTGCCGCGAGGGCTACTGCGCATGACCAACCAGTAATAAGCAATGAGGCCGGGGATAAGCACCGCCGTCAGAGCAACGATCAGCCAAGGGGTTTGCGCGCCAATGCTCCACGCCGCACCAGGGTTAATCTGCGGTACCAGCCAGCCGATGTCACGCCACTCCATCTGCAGCATGGTGAGCCAGAGCGGGAACTCCAGCTGGGTCTCTGCGCCACGAAAAACCAGCCATTTGCTCAAGAGGTCAAGCAAAAGCACAACGGTGGCAACACTCAAAAACATCGTACGCCATGGCCAGGACTGTGGCTGTATGTCTGTGGAGGGTTCACTCATGGGCAGTAGCTTAGCTTATACTACTCACAGTGCCAGTTGCATCCCCGTGCGCGTGGCAAGAGATTGCCTTCGCATGAATCGCCTGCACACTTGTTGACGATCACTTCGCACATGGCCAAACCAGCGTGCGAGAGAGGCTCGCGGGGATGCATGTATGGCCAGTAAACAGGACGGTGTTGGAGATATTCCGTGTTTACGCTGGGATGATACCGCCCGCGGTGCTGAACTTATGGGCATTCTCAATGTTACCCCAGACAGTTTTTCCGATGGCGGCAGGCTGGAGAGCCCATCGGCAGTGGTGGAACACGCTCGTCTACTCCTGACGGCTGGCGCACAGGTGCTTGATCTTGGGGGGGAAAGTACGCGGCCAGGTGCGCAGGCAGTATCCCTCGAGGAGGAGTGTGCTCGCGTCCTGCCCGCACTCTCAGTGCTGCGCCAGACCTTTCCCCAAGCCCTGATCAGTGTCGACACCCGTCACGGCGAGGTCGCCGAGGCCGCCCTGCGCCAGGGTGCAGTGATGATTAACGATGTGAGTGGTGGAGAAGACCCGCGACTCCTTGCCGCCGTGGCTGCTGCCGATGCGGCGGTGGTGCTCATGCACAAGCAAGGCGAGCCAGCCCACATGCAGGACGCCCCTCGTTATCACGATGTGGTGTCGGAAGTGAGTGAGGCATTGTGTAACAGCATTACGCGCGCGCTTGCTGCTGGGGTGCAGCGGGAACGCATTCTCGTTGATCCAGGGATTGGCTTCGGGAAAACGGTGGTGCATAATTGCGCCCTCCTGGCGGCCCTGTCGCATATTCACCAGCACTGCGCCCGGCCTCTCTTGGTGGGGCTGTCGCGCAAGCGCTTTTTGTCCGCTCTCTTGGCTCAAGACCTGGATAACGCCGAGCGGGATCAAGCCAGTCACATCCTCCATGCCATGATTGCTCCGCGCTGCGCACTCCTGCGGGTGCACGATGTATCTGGGGCCCGGCGCGCACTCACCCTTGCACAGGCGCTCGCGCCTGATGGTATGCACTGATATGGATTGGGATGAAACCTACTTTCGTATAATCAATCCCTTGCTGCAGATCACCATTCTCAGTGTGCTGATCTATTGGCTGTTGACATCATTGGAAAAGATCAGCGCTGCAGTGAAGCTACGCGGATTGGCCATAGCCCTGTTGCTGATTGTGTTCGCGGCTTTGGCGGCCCGCTTGGCTGGATTACACGCGCTCAATTGGTTGCTTCAGCACGCCATTAGTTTCTCAGCTATTATCTTGGCGATTATCTTTCAACCCGAAGTGCGCCGCCTCTTTACCCGTATGGGAGGCATATTAGGGGGGCAGGTAGCCGGTGATAACGCACAAAT
This sequence comes from Planctomycetota bacterium, assembly GCA_007693455.1. Lineage (GTDB taxonomy): Bacteria > Planctomycetota > UBA11346 > UBA11346 > UBA11346 > REDP01. The sequence goes on from REDP01000165.1 coordinate 32,607, forward strand.
TATCGATCAGCTCGTGGCAGCCGTTGAATACATGGGAGCCAGACGCATCGGCGCCTTGATCATCATTCAACGCAACGATCGTCTCGATGATTATATTCAGGCGCAACCCCTGGATGCCCAGATCACCACCAAACTCCTCTGTACCATTTTCTGGAAGGACTCGCCCCTCCATGACGGAGCATTGATTATCTCCCAGGGGCGAATTGCCGCCGCAGGGGTCATTCTACCACTCACCGAAAACTTTGCGTTTAAGGACCTCTCGGGAACGCGCCATCGAGCAGGTATTGGCATTAGCGAGGACACCGATGCCATGGCAATTCTGGTATCAGAAGAGACGGGAATAATATCCCTGGCTGATCGCGGCAAGTTTACCCGCAACCTCAGTGGAGATGATCTGCGCATCGTTCTCAATCGTACCTTTGGACGCGATAAGGGCAGTACATGATCCAGGGAGCGTGGCAATGAATTGGCTTATGCGGCGTTGGCAGCTCAAGCTTTTGGCGGTGGCCATGGCAGTGGGATTGTATCTTTTTACGGCAACCCAAATTACCGTAGAACGCACCCTTACTGTGCGCGTCAGCGAGCAACATATTGAAGGCCTTGATGGGAGTTTTCTCGTTTCTCATCTGAGCCCACGTGAGATTGACATCACCATAGCGGGGCCCCATGCGATTATTGAAGAGGTCAACCCACAGGCAATCGAGCCCGTCTTGCGTATCTCCAGCGAAGGCTTGATTGCGGGCTCGCAAGAGTTTGACATTACCGAACGCTTATTGCTCCTCAACCCCAACCTCACCTTGCGAAGTTCGAGTGTGCCAAGGATTCGCGCCGAATTTTCCCGAGTTATTGAAGATGTCCTCAACCTTGAGGGCAGGCCAGCGATTAGTGGATTGCCTGAAGGATTGCGCGCGGATGTCTCATTGGCTCGGTCGCAAGTGCTTGTGCGTGGCCCAGCCAATGTCATTGCTGATTTGCGTGCGCGCGGACGGTTGGCTGTGCGGCCGATAGAGCTCACCGACATTCCCACCGATATCACCGAGCCCATGGAAATACGCGTACCCCTGGTGATGCAAACGGATGAACCGAGTATTCGCACCATCGAACAACCTGAGGCGGTCATACGCATTTCCCCAGCCCCAGAGACCCGTGTTGTGGGTCCAGTTCCAGTGAACTTGCTGGTAGCGCCAGACTCCCTCAGTCGCTATGAGGTAGTCATCGAGCCTGGCGTTATCGCCCTTACCGTAAGTGGTCCCGTCAACCGCATGCGTGAAGTGGATGTAGCCAGTCTGATTCGCGCCTTTGTTGATGTAGTGGACATTGAACGCAGCAGCAGCGGGGAAGATAGAGTGGTGCGTGTCGTGGCTCCTTCCTGGCTCACCGTAGCACCCTCCCAAGTACGCGTCAGCGTGCGCCCACGCCACGACCAAGGCCTAGCCCCCATGCCATTCGTAGAACCCAACCAACCCGAACCTCCCCCACCACAAAACGGCGAATGACCTCGTCATCACAACAAAAAGGGACAGGCAAATATCCATTGACCGATCAATTTCCCTGGGTAAACTCCCCATCATGCGCCAAGCTCGTTCGCATCAGTTTGATCCCTCGTCTCCGCCATGGCTGCAC